>JASBVX010000034.1 GCA_029960865.1 Bacillota bacterium
CGAGTCCCCTGAGGAAAAGCAGCTCTTTGAGACGGCGGCCCGGCGAAGGGAGCTGCGGCTCACCCGGCCCCAGGAGGTGGAGCCCGATTTTTCCGCCCACGATCCTGTGAGCGCCGCCCACTTGAGCTTCGAGTCCACCACCGAAGTCTGTTTTCCCAGCGTCACCAACGATCTGGGCGTGGCAAAAGCAGGCTGGCTTCTCAGCGTGGGGGATGTCATGGCCGGCCTCAGCGCCTCCCGCCACGCTGGCACCGCCACCGTGACGGCGGCGGTGGATGCCGTCGCCTTCCCCGAGCCGGTCCACGTCGGCGACATCGTGGAACTGCGGACCTATCTCACCCGGGCCTTCCGCACCTCCATGGAAGTGCGGGCCGAAGTCTGGAAGCGCCGCACCCCTGCCGCCCTTCCCGAGCGGGTGACCACGATCTACTACACCTATGTGGCCGTGGACCGAGACGGCAGACCCACCCCCGTTCCTTCCCTCACCCCCAAGACCCCCCTGGATGAACGCCTCTACGAAAGCGCCGGCCAAAGGCGCCAGGTGCGCTTGGCCAGCCTGCAGACTTTTTCCTGAAAGGTCTACCGATGGCCAGGCCCTCATAGGCTTGTAGCCGGGAGGGACCCTGATGGCAGCCCCTTTTTGGCAGAGCTGGCCTTCGCCCTGGCCATCCCTTCTGGAAGAAACCGCCCGAAAACGGTCTCCCTCTTCTTGGATGGAGATCCGCATCCGGGCGGGGAAGCCGGCGGCCTTGAGGACCCTTGACGGGGAGCATTTTTTGCCCTTCGTGCCTTCCCTGGAGGACGTGGCCCGCCTCCTTTCCCTTTTCACGGAAGGCTCCCTTCATGCCTGGGAAGCGGAACTGGCAGCAGGCTTTCTCACCCTTCCCGGAGGCCACCGGGTAGGGGTAGCAGGGCGGGGGGTCGTCAGGGATGGGCGGGTCCATACGTTCCGCCAGGTGACCAGCCTCAATGTCCGCGTCGCCCGGGAGGTCCGGGGGGGTTCCCTTCCCCTCCTTCCCCTCGTGGCCCCACAGGGGCGCCTCCAAAGCTCCCTTCTGGTGGCACCTCCCGGAGGGGGAAAGACGACCCTCCTGCGGGATCTGGTGCGGGTCCTTTCGGAGGGCGAGGGGATCCCGCCACGTCAGGTGACGGTCATCGATGAAAGAGGGGAAATCACCTCCGGCTTCGATGTGGGTCCCCGGACCGATGTCCTCCTCTTTCTCCCCAAATCTCAGGGGATGATGATGGCCCTGCGCACCCTGGGTCCCGAGGTCCTGGCGGTGGATGAAGTGGGCCGGAGAGAAGACGGGGAGGCCCTTTTGGAGGCAGCCCGGGGAGGTATTCCCGTCCTGGCCACAGCCCACGGCAGGGATCGCCGGGACCTGCAGGGCCACCCCCTCCTGGCGCCTCTTTTGCCCCTCTTTCCTGTGGTTCTCTTTCTCTCCCCGCCCCCGCGCCCGGGACACCTCCTGGATCTCCTTTCCCCCAGGGAGGCGGTCCTGCGATGAAAGCCCTGGGATTCCTTCTCTTTCTCCTTTCCGGGTGGGGCCTGGGATGGGCCATGGCTTCTTTCATCCGCCGCCGGCCGAAAGAACTCTGGGCCTGGAGCCATGCCCTTTCCCTTTTGGGAAGCGAGGTGGAGTATGCCGCCCTTCCCCTTCCCCAGGTGTGGGAGAGGCTTTCCCGGGAGGTGGGAGGGCTCCCAGGACGGGTGTGCCGGGAGGCTCTTTTCCTTTGGGAAAAGGGATTGCGGGATGCGGGGGAGGCGTGGCAAAAGGCCCTTTTGGCCTCCGCGGAAGGGAGCGCCCTCTGGCCGGAAGATCAGGAGCTTTTGCTTCGCTTGAGCCCCCTTTTGGGCCGGACGGACCGAGAGGACCAGGTGCGCCACCTCCGCTGGACCGCCGGCCATCTGGAGCAAAGGGCCAAGGAGCTGGAAAGGAGCAGCCAGGAGAAAGCCCGCCTGGTCCTTTACCTCAGCTTTTCAGGGGCAGCGGCCCTGGCCCTTCTGTTGCTTTGAGAGAGGAGTTTTTCCGATGAATCTCGACATCATCTGGCAGCTGGCGGGCCTAGGGATTCTGGTGGTGGTGATCCACGCCCTTTTCAAGACGGCGGGCCGGGAGGAATTGGCCTGGATGACTACCCTGGTGGGGCTGGCCCTCTTCATGCTCCTGGCCCTGCAGGTGGTGGGCCGTCTCTTTCAGGAAGTCAGAGCCACCTTCGGCATGTGAGGATCGCCGTGACAGCGGTGGATTTCATCCTTGCGGCCCTTTTCCTCCTCTTCGTGGTGGTCATCTTCCGCCAGATGAAGCCTGAACTGGCGGTGATCCTGGCTCTGGCCGCCGGAGCCCTCCTGCTTCTCAGCCTTCTCCCCACCCTTTTGCTCCTTTTGGGAGTCATGAGGGACATCATGGCGCGGGCTCGGGTGGATTTCACCTACGTGGCGCTGGTGGTGAAGGTGGTGGGGCTGGCCTACCTGGCCCAGTTTGCCGCCGATGTGGCCCGGGATGCGGGGGAGACGGCGCTGGCGGGCAAGATCGAACTGGGGGGCCGGGTGGCCATCTTGGCCGCAGCGCTGCCGGCTCTCTGGGCCCTTATGGAGGTATTGCTGCGCCTCATGGAGGCGGTGCCTTCATGAGGGGAAGGACGGGCTTCCTGGTGCTGGCCCTGATCTTTTTGCTGGGCGCCGCGCCTCCCTTCGATCCCCTTCCCGATCCAGCAGAGTGGGGGCGGGAGAATGTCCGGGAGAATCCGTGGCTGGGGGTCTTTGCCGATGCTCTGCAGGGGATGGAAAACCACGGGGGTCCCTCCCTGGAAGAGCTGGACAGCTACCTTCAGGGAAAGGGGTGGAGCTGGCAACCCCTGTCCTGGGTCCAATCCCTGATGTCAGCCTTCCTAGGGGAAGGGGCCCGGGCCGCCCTGCAGGTGGCAGGCCTTCTTCTCCTGGCGCTTCTGGGAAGCCTTCTTCTGGCTCTGCGGCAGGATGGGGAAAGCGGGGCCATGGCGGCCGCGGCCGACCTGGCCCTTTACCTTCTCCTGGCGGCCCTGGCCTTGGCCTCCTTTTATGGGGCGGTGGAGATGGCAGTGGGGGTGGTGCTCCAGCTGCGGGATCTTCTCCTGGCCGCGCTGCCCCTCTTGATTTCCCTCCTGGCCAGCTCCGGAGCCCTCCTTTCGGCGGGCCTTTTGCATCCCATCCTTCTCTTCCTCGTCCATACCCTTCTTCTAGCGGTGGCCCAGGGAGTGCTGCCGGTTCTTTTCCTCAGCGTGGTGGCGGAAACCCTCTCCCACCTGCCGGGCACCTTTTCCCTCCAGGGGCTGGCGGCCCTTTTGCGCCAAGGCGCCCTGGGATTCTTAGGCCTTTCCCTGGTGGTCTTCCTGGGGATCGTCTCCATCCAGGGCTATGCCGGGGCGGTGGCCGACGGGCTAGGGCTGCGCACGGCCAAATACGCCGCCTCCACCTTCATCCCGGTTCTGGGCGGCGTCTTTTCCGACGCCACGGAGCTGGTCTTGAGCGCTGGGCAGTGGCTCCGAACGGGGGTGGGCCTCGTGGGCCTGGTGGCGGTGGTGACCTTTCTGGCCTATCCCCTTATGAAGCTTCTGGCCTTGATCCTGGTTTATCGACTGGGGGCCGCCTTCTTGGAGCCCTTGGGAAGCGTTCCCGCCAGCCGCCTCTTCGCCACCATGGCGGAAGGGCTCACCAGCCTCACCCTGGCGGTGGGGGCCGCCTCCCTTTTGGGGTTTCTGGCCCTGGGGGCCACCCTTTTGGCCGGGTCCATGACGGCCATGCTGCGATGAGGGGGTGAGAGCCTGTCCTCTTTGGTGTCGTGGATGCAGACCCTCTTTTTGACGGTGATGGTGGCAGCGGTGGCCGATCTCCTCCTTCCCCCCTCCGGCCTCAAGAAGACAGCCCGGTGGGCCCTGGGGGTGGCCATTTTGGGGGTGCTCCTGCGGCCTCTGGCGGGAAGCTTCCCCTTTCCCCCGGCGGCCTTCTTTCCTGCGACCGATCTGGTGTCACCAGCTTCGACCTCTGGCCTGGCGGGGGCCGGCTCCGACAGCATTCGGGACGCCTTCCGCACCCTGCTGGAATCCAAGATGGCCGACGGGCTTCGATCGTGGCCGGAGGTCCAAGGGGCAAAAGTAGAGGTCTTTTTGCGGGAGGGTCCCTACCCCTGGGGCGATGTGGCGGCGGTGAAGGTGCAGGTCGAGGCGGGAGGGGAGGCGGCGGCAGGGATGGATGAGAAAGTGCGGCAGTGGCTGGCGACCACCTGGGAGATCCCTGCGGCAAAGGTGCAGGTGGAGGTGGTGCAGCCCTATGGACCGTGAAGCCGGGCGCATGTTTCCCTGGCCCTTCAAAGGCCAGCAGCAGCGGTGGGCTCTGGCCTTCGCCCTCCTGGGCCTTCTGGGCCTTGGGCTCCTTCTTTTGAGTTCGGCCTTCTCCCACCCCCCAAGCCTGGTTCCCCCTGCGCCGTCCCTCGGGGAGAAAGGAGCGCCGCCGGCGGAGGGGAGCGTTCTGCGGGCGGAAGAGGAGATGGAAAAACGGTTGGAAAGGCTATTGAGCTCCATCCAGGGGGCAGGGTCCGTCACGGTGATGATCACGTGGGAGAAATCGGGGGAGAAGGTCTATGCCCAGGATCGCCAAGAGAGCCGCCAGTCCCAGACGGAGAAGGACGGGGAGAAGACCCGCACTTCCTCGCAGGAATCCCAGCAGTGGCAGACGGTCTTTCGTCAGGGGACGGCCAATCCCTCGCCTCTCTTAGTTGAAGAAAAGGGCCCGTTGGTGCGGGGGGTCCTGGTGGTGGCGGAAGGGGCGGGCGATCCCCAGGTGGCGGCGGCGTTGCAGCGGGCGGTGGCCATCGTTTTGGGCATCCCCACCTACCAGGTGGCGGTGTTCCCAGGAAAGGGAGGAAGGTGACGTGATGCAGCTGAAAAAAAGCGAAATCTGGCGGTGGGTGGCTTTTCTTTTCCTCTTTCTCTTGGCCCTCTATTATGTCGTCCACGGCCAAGTGTGGCAGCGCTGGGCGCGGGAAATAAGGGGTAGCCTGCAGGTGTCGGTGCCCAGCGACCCCGATGTCACGTGGCCGGAAGAGATCCTTGTGCGGGAAGAGGCTCCGTCAGGGGAAATGCCGGTTCTGGGGACCCCCGGAGGCTGGAGCCAAGATTACTTTGGCGATGCCCGCCGAGAGAGGAACCGCGCCTGGCAGGAGGCGGCCACCCTCCTCCAGGCCATGGTGGATGATCCCCAGGTGACGGCGGAGGGAAGGCGCCAGGCGGAAGCCAAGCTCTTGCAGCTGGTGCGGGAGAGGGAGCGGGCGCCCCAGCTGGAGGCCCTCCTCAAGGCCAAAGGGTATGACGATGCCCTGGTGCTGTTCGGGGAAGGAAGCGCCACGGTGGTGTTGAAAACCCAGGGGATCTCCAGGGAAGATGTGGCCCGGGTGCTGGATGCCGCCCAGCAGGTTTTGGAGATTCCCGTGGAGGCCATCCACATTTTGGCCCGCCCCGGGTCCTGAGAAGGTTATAATGGGCCCGCATGAGTGAAAAAGATGTGGCCCTTTCCGAAGAGGTGATCGCCGCCATCGCCCGCCTGGCGGCCAGTGAGGTCCCGGGGATCAGCGGGCTCCACGGGAGCCTTATGAGGGATCTGGGCCAAATCCTCGGCCGCCGGGGGGGCGGCCGGGGCGTGCGGGTGGAGATGGGAACCCGGGAGGTGGCCATCGACCTCTACGTCCAGGTGCGCTACGGCCGGAGCATCCCTTTGGCGGCTCAGGAAGTCCAGGAGAAGGTCAAGGAAGCGGTGGAAAAGATGACGGGCCTGCGCGTGGTGGAAGTGAACGTCCACGTCAAAGGGGTCAGCTTCGACGAGGGTCCGGGCCGCCGGGAAGGGAATGGGGAAAGGGAGGAAAACCTTGGGGATCTTTGATCGGGTCATCCTGACCCTTTACACCTTTTCCCTGGCGTTTGTGTCGCTGGGGGCCCTTCTTTTGGCCCTGGGATGGTCCAAGCCTATGGAGGGGGTGCAGGAAGTTTTGCTTTCCAGCAGCGGCCGGGTGGTTCTGGGGATGGTGGCCACCATCTTTTTCGGGGTTAGCGTGCGCCTCCTCTGGTTCGCCTTTCGCCGCCCCCAGCGCTACCGGGCGGTGGTCCATCAGGGAGATCTGGGGGAGGTGCGGATCACCCTGGAGGCGGTGGAAAACCTGGTGCAGCGGGTGGCCCGGGGCGTGCAGGGGGTCAGGGAAGTAAAGCCTGCGGTGGCGCGGGGGGAACGGGGTCTGGAGGTCTACTTGCGCCTCTGGGTGGCCCCTGATGTGAACATCCCCCGGCTGGCGGATCTCCTGCGCCAGGAGATCCGCCGCTATGTCGAGGATGTGGTGGGGGTCGAGGTGGTCCAGGTGGATCTGTCGGTGGAGAACATCACCTCGGAAAACCGCCGGGCGAGGGTGGAATGAGGGAAGACTACCGCTGGTGGGAAATTTGGGCCCGTCACCGGGGGAAGATTGTAGGGACGTTCCTCGGGCTGGCTTTTGGCTTTTTGACCTATTGGGTAGGCATCTGGTGGGCCCTTTTTATTGCCGGTGCCGGCCTTTTCGGCTACTGGGTGGGCCGGGAATGGGATGAGGAGCAGCGCTCTGTGGCGGAATGGGTGGAGCGGCTTTTGCCACCCCGCTGGCGTTAGGGGGAGGGTCATGGCGGAAGAGACGGAGAGCCGGGTGCGGGGGCCCCGGAGTCTGGGGCGGGTTGAAGCCATGAGGGCCTTGTACCAGGAGGATGTGGGAGGCCCGGCGGCGGAGTTGTCCCTGGCCTACCTCATCGAGGCGGGGGAGGACGAGGACGGCCAGGAGGGGCGGGATGTGCGAGAAGAAGCCCTGGCCTTTGCCGAGGAGATCGTGATCGGCGTGCGCTCGGCCCGGCCCGTCATCGACGACCTCATCAACCGGTTCTCCAAAGACTGGCCCCTGGGCCGAATTGCGCCCGTGGAGCGAAACATCTTGCGGATCGCCATCTGGGAGCTTCTCTATCAGCGGGAGACGCCCCGCAGCGTGGTCATCCACGAAGCGCTGGAGCTGGCCAAGACTTACGGAGGGGCCGATTCTTCCCGCTATATTCACGGCGTCCTGGGACAGGTGGCCCGCACCGTGGAAGAGGAAAAAGCTTGAGGGAGCTGGCGGGGCGGCCGGTGGCGGCCCAGGTGGAAGAAGGGATTCAGCGGCGCCTCCGGGAACGGGCGGCCCGGGGCCGAAGGTTTCCCCTCCTGGCCATCGTCTGGGTGGGGGACGACCCTTCATCGGCCGCCTACATCCGGGCCAAGGAAAAGGCGGCCCAGAGGCTGGGCATCCCCACCCGCCTGGTTCATCTGGAGGGGAGCTCCGGAGAGGAAGCCATCGGGGCGGCGGTGCAAGAACTTTCAGAGGATCCCCAGGTGACGGGCGTCTTGATCCAGGCACCCCTTCCTCCCGGGGTGGACTACGAAAGGATCATCCGCCTCCTGGATCCCCGAAAAGACGTGGACGGATTCCACCCCCTCAATGCCGGAAAGCTCTTTCGGGGGCGGCCCGAACTGGCACCCTGCACGGCCCTGGGGATCCTTCAACTCTTGCGCCACTACCAGATCCCCCTCCGGGGAAAGCACGCGGTGGTGGTGGGACGGAGCAACATCGTGGGGCGACCCACGGCAGCCCTTTTGGAGCAGGCGGATGCCACGGTCACCCTCTGCCACAGCAAGACAGAGGATCTGGCGGCCCTGGCCCGCCAAGGGGATATCCTGGTGGCGGCCGTCGGCAGCCCTCACTTCATCCGGGCCTCCATGGTGAAACCGGGGGCGGCGGTGGTGGATGTGGGCATCCGGAGGCAGGATGGAGCCCTCGTGGGGGATGTCCACCCGGAGGTACGGGAGGTGGCGGGAGCTCTTTCCCCCGTGCCGGGAGGCGTGGGCCCGCTGACGGTGGCCTTTTTGCTGGAGAACGTGGTGAAGGCGGCGGAATACCTTGACCCTCTTTGATCTCCCCGCTCCGAAGAAAGTTTCGGAAGTGGCCCGCATGATCCAGGAAATCTTCCTGGAAGAGCCTCCCTTCCAGGATCTTTGGGTGGAAGGGCAGCTGGCTGACGTCCATGTGGCCCTCTCGGGCCACCGCTACTTCACCTTGAGGGACGAAGGGGCCCAGCTGAAGGGGGTTCTCTTTTCCGGGGAGGCCCGCCGCATGGCGCGCCTCTTGGGTGTCCTTCCCGTCCTGGAGGACGGTTTGCAGGTGTTGGCCCACGGGCGCCTGGGCTTTTACGAAAAGGGAGGCCAGGTCCAGCTCTACTGCGATATGGTGCTTCCCCAGGGGGGAGGGCTCTTGCAGGCGGAGCTGGAGGCCCGCAAGAAGCGGCTGGAAGAAGAAGGGCTCTTTCGCCCGGAGCGAAAGCGGCCCCTTCCTCCTTTCCCCAAGCGGATTGGCCTCATCACATCCCCCAGGGGAGCGGCGGTGCGGGATATGGTCCACATCATTCAGCGCCGCTGGCCCGGGATGGAGATCCTGATCGTGCCCGTCAAGGTCCAGGGGGACGGGGCCGCTGCCGAGATGGTGGCGGCTTTGGCGTTGGCCAACGATCCCTCCCTTGGCCTGGATGTGTTGATTTTGGGAAGGGGTGGAGGCTCCTTCGAGGACCTGTCCCCCTTCCAGGAAGAAGAACTGGTGCGGGCCGTGGCCATGTCCCGCCTGCCGGTGGTGTCGGCTGTGGGCCATGAAACTGACGTGACCCTGGTGGATTTTGCCGCGGACGTGCGGGCGCCCACCCCTTCGGCGGCGGCGGAGCTGGTGACCCCCCTCAAATCCCACGTGATGAACCAGGTGGAGACCTTCAGAGAAAGGATGGCTCACGCCCTGCGCCGGCGGGTGGAGAGGGAAAGGCGCCACTTGCGCCTCTTGGCCCTCAACCTTCACCCCAAGCGGCAAAAGCTGCGGGTGGAAAATGACCGCCAGCAGCTGGATGACATGTTTGCCGCCCTGCAGCGGGCCATCAGAAACCGCGTGCTCCTGGGCTCTTTGAAGGTGGAAAGCTTGGAAAAGAGGCTGAGGACCTTGAATCCTCTTTCCGTCGTGGAACGGGGATATGCGGTGGTGACGCGGGAAGGAAAGGTGGTTACCCGTGCCCTCTCCCTGCCGGTGGGGGCCGCCGTGGAGGTGACCATGGCCGACGGATCCTTCCGGGCCCGGGTGGAAGAGGTCCGCCGAGGCCGACCTCCGGCCGGGCCAGAACGGTGATCCGGCGATGTTCGGGCGAAACGGATCCTTTACTTCCTCCGTGAAAAAG
>JASBVX010000035.1 GCA_029960865.1 Bacillota bacterium
CCCACCACCGCCCAGTGGGCGCGATCCTTTGCGTGGCCTTCAAGGCGCTTCGCCATGAGGGCCACCGGCCCCCGCAAGCCCAAGGCCACCAGCCATCCAAGGGCCGCCCAGGACCCCGAGGCCCGCTGGAAAAGGCACGCCGGCTGCGGCCACTCCCAGGACGATGAGGACGATCAAAGCCAAAAGCACCAGGATCCGTATCCACGAAAGGCCCTTGCCTTGCCCATCGTTATCCACCACCGTCATCCTGAATCCCCCCGACCCCGCTATGAACGGCTTGGCGCCATCCTCAAGGTCTGGGAGGGGCTCCCGAAAGAAAGGAGGACGGACAAAGGGAAAAGCTTGTCCGCAGGTGGTACACTTCCTTCGAGGTGAGTGACATGAAGGTGGGCGCCAGGTGGGTAGAGGGCATGGCTTTCGACATGGACACGGGGACGGGCCACACAGTGCGTATCGATGCCCGTGCGGAGATCGGCGGTCAGGATACGGGACCCCGTCCCAAGGAACTGCTGCTGGCCTCGCTGGCGGGCTGCACCGCCATGGATGTCATCTCCATCCTGAAGAAGATGCGCCAGCCGGTGGAGTCTTTCCGCATCCACACGGAAGCCTACGACACGGAAGAACACCCGAAGGTCTTTCCCTATGTGGACATCGTTTACGAAGTGGAAGGCCAGGGCCTCGATCCTGAGCGGGTGGTGCGGGCCGTGGAGCTCTCCCAGGTGCGCTATTGCGGTGTCAGCGCCATGCTCCGGCCGGCGGTGGACCTGCGGATCAAGATCTTTGTCAACGGGGAGGAACAGCCGGTCCCCGAGAGCGTCCTCGCCCTCAAAGGGGGCCGGTAAGAGCCAGACCTTGCCGCACCCATGCCACCGCCTCCCTCCAGGAACCGGTGGGGACCTGGAGGGAGGTCTCTTCTTCTTCAGGCAAAAGGGGTCCCCTGCCGGCGATGGGATGATCCTCCCCCACCACGATGAAGGTCTGCAGCCCGGCCCTAAGGGCGAGGCCATCACGGGCCGGGTCGTTCCCCACGTAGAGGGTTTCCTCGGGGCTGAAGCCCGCTTGGCGGCAGGCATCCTCGTAATAGCGGGCGTGGGGTTTCAGGGCATAGCTGTTGTCGGCGCCCGTGATGAGGCGAAAAAGGGAGGGATCCAGGCCACCCCACGCCAGGCGCAGGGCCAGCTGCTCCTGCGGAAAGACGGGATCGCTGGCCACCCCCATGGGAATGCCCTCCCGGTGAAAGGCCGCCACCGCTTCCGGAAGCCCTGGGATGGGCTCCACGAAGGGAGCCAGGGTTTCATAGGCCTGGCCATAAAACTCCCGAAAGAAAGCCTCCACTTGGGAAAGGGAGAGGTTTTCCCGCCGGGCCAGATCTGCCAGGATAACCTCCCCCACCGGGCGGCGATGCTCCCCTTGGCGGCGGACCTCTTCGGTGGCGGCGAGGAGCGAGGCCAGAAAGGATGCGGCAGGGGTGGCCGTCCATGCCCGGGCGATGAGCTGGAAATAGGTTTGGTAGAAGCCTGCGGTCGTCTTGACGAGGGTTCCGTCCAGGTCGAAAAGGAGAAATTTTTTGGCCATGCTGTGTACTTCTCTCCTCGCCTACTCCTTCCTTTCGAACGGGTGTTTGCTCCCCCCTTCCTTTCCGGCTAGAATCGAGGGGTGAGAGGAGCGGGGAAGGTTGCTCAAGCCGCGGGAAGAAGCCATCCTGGAGTTCATCCGAAACCACCTGCGCCAGAAGGGATATCCTCCCTCCCTGCGGGAAATCGGGCGGGCCGTAGGCCTCTCATCTCCCGCCAGCGTCCATTTTTACGTCACGAGCCTGGAGGAAAAGGGCCTTCTCTTCCGGGATCCTAAGAAACCGAGGGCCCTTCTCCTCCGGGAGGAAGAGGCTAAGGGTACCATTCCGGTGCCCCTGGTGGGACGGGTAGCGGCAGGGACGCCTATCCTGGCCCAAGAGAACATCGAGGAATACGTGCCCATCCCGGAGACCTGGGTCAAGAGCCGACGCCCTGTCTTTTTCTTGGAAGTCCGGGGAGACAGCATGGTGGGGGCCGGGATCCTGGATGGGGACTGGGTGCTGGTCCAGCAGCAGTCCTGGGCGGAAGACGGCGAGATCGTGGTGGCCCTTTTGGGAGAAGAAGCCACCGTCAAGCGCTTTTACCGGGAGAAGGACGCCATCCGCCTGCAGCCGGAAAATCCCCGGCTGGAGCCGATCCGGGCACGGGATATCCAGGTCCTGGGAAAGGTTATCGGCCTCTATCGTCCCCTGGTCTAAGGTCTAAGGCTCCAAGGCCTGGCGGAGGTCCTCCGCCAGCAGGGTCATGAGGGCCTCCATGTGGAAGCGGCCTTCCCGCACCACCCGCAGGGCCTGACGGCGGATGGCCTTTTCCACCAGGTTTCTCACCCAGCGGGCGTTGCCGTGGCGGATCTGGGGAGCCAGCTCAGGGCGGCGCAAGAGGGCCGCCAGGTATTCCCGGGCCCCCAGGGCAAAGCGGTATTGGCGCTCCTCCACCATCCCCTGGGCGATCTCCAAGAGCTCCTCCGGCCGGTAGTCGGGAAACCGGATCTGGATGGGAAAGCGGGAGCGGAGCCCGGGGTTGGTGTGGAGAAAGAACTCCATTTCATCGGGATAGCCTGCCAGGATCGCCACCAGGTGTTCCCTGTGGTTTTCCATGGCCCTCACCAAAGTGTCGATGGCCTCCTTGCCGAAGTCTTTTTCCCCTCCCCGGGCCAGGGAATAGGCCTCATCGATAAAGAGAATGCCGTCGAGGGCACGGCGAATCTGCTCCCTTGTCTTTTGGGCCGTGTGGCCGATATACTCCCCCACCAGGTCGGCCCGTTCCACCTCCACCAGGTGGCCTTTGCTGAGGATCTCCATCTCCCGGAGAAGCTTTCCCAGGATGCGGGCCACGGTGGTCTTGCCCGTGCCGGGATTGCCGTAAAAGATCATGTGGAGGGCCAGGGGCTCCACGGAAAGACCCAGAACCTGGCGCCTCTGGCGCACTTCCATGAAGGCATAAAGCTCCCGGACCAGATCTTTGACTTCCTGGAGGCCGGTGAGGCTATCCAGCTCCCGCCAAATGGCCTGGAGCCTCTCCTGGCGGGAAGGGGCGGCTCCCGGCGGCAGGAGGGTCTCCAGCTCTGGAGGCACCAAGCGGCTCTCGTCATACCACCGGAAGACCGGCTGCGACCAGCGGCCGTTTCCCTGCATCTGTGCGGACATAAGGTCCTCCCTTCAGGCTCCCGGCAATATACGGGAGGACCCTCCCCTTGGTGCCTTGGACGCCTACGGGGTGCCGGCAAAGAAGTCGCCCAAAAGGCCCACCGCCTCGGAGATCGCCTCCGCCAAGGAGAGGGTGCCCAGGTCCAACCAGACGACGTCGGGCTCCCGGCGTAGCCACGTGTACTGGCGGCGGGCCAGTTGCCACGTGCGGGCAAAGATGGCCTCGGGGAGTTCTGCCCAACTGAGATGGCCATCGAGATAGCGAATGATCTCCCGATAACCCAGGGTCTGAAAGACCGGCAAATCCCGGGGGTAGCGGGCCAAAAGGTCTTCCACCTCCCGCACAAACCCTTCCTCCAGCTCCCGGAAGATCCGCTGCCGGATCAAACGGCGTAGCTCCTCCCGCGGGCGGGTGAGGGCTACCACCTTGCGGGCGAAGGGAGGGACCGGCTTCTGGCGCAAGTGAAGGGAAGGGGGCTCTCCGGTGGCGCGGTGGATCTCGAGGGCCCGTATGATCCGGCGGAGGTTTCGCGGGTGAACGAAGGTTACCACCTCGGGATCGATGGCCACCAGCTCTCGATAGAGGGCTTCCGGTCCTTCCCTCTCCGCCCGGCGCTCCAAAGCCTGACGGAAAGAAGGGTCGGGCGGCACCGGAGAAAAGAAGTAGCCCAAGGTGGCTGCCCGGATGTAGAGGAGGCTTCCCCCCACAAAAAGAGGTCTTTTGCCGCGGGAAAGGATGTCTTCCACCGCTTCCCGGGCTAGCTGGGCATACCGGGCCACGTGGATCCCCTCAGGGGGATCCACCACGTCCAGGAGGTGATGGGGCACGTGGGCCCTTGCCTCCGCCCGGGGCTTGTCGGTGCCGATATCCATCCCGCGGTAGAGGGCCGTGGCATCCCCGTTGATGATCTCGGCCTCTAGGCGCCGGGCCACCTCCAGGGAGAGGCCGGTCTTCCCCACCCCGGTGGGCCCCGTGATGACTCCCACCCTTTTCATCGCCCGAATCGCCGGTCCAGCTCTTTCTCCGGGATGGCCCACAGAATGGGACGGCCATGGGGGCAGTGGAAAGGCTCCCGGCAGCGGGCAAGGTCTTCTAAGAGCTTCTGAGCCTCCCCCGGGAAGAGGCGGTCCCCGCTTTTCACCGCCGCCTTGCAGGCAGCCAGGATCTGGATGGGACGGCGCAGGTCCTGGAGATCCATGGATGAAAGGTGGAGCACATCGGCGATGGCTTTCTCCACCGCTGCCCGTGACGCTCCCACCAAGGCGGAAGGGATGGCCCTCAGGGCCACCGTTTGGGGGCCCACAGCTTCCCCCGCAAAACCTATGCGCTGGAATAGCTCGTACCGCTCCTCAAAGAGGCGCACCTCTTCTGGGGTGATGTGCCAGGGCCAGGGTTCCAGAAGGGGCTGGGAAGGAGGGGATCCCTGTGCCTTTTCATAGGTCTCGAAGAGGATGCGCTCATGAGCCGCATGGAAGTCCACCACATAGAGGGTGTCCTGGGACTGGGCCAGAAGGTAGCGGTGGCGAAAGACCGCAAGAAACTCCAGGGAGGGAAACGGACGGCCCTCCAGCTCGCCGTCGCTGGCGGGCGGAAACCCGGCCTCAGGCGGATCTTCCCGGTAGACCTGGGTGAGAAGGGAAAGGGGGCTTTCCCGCAGGCGAAAGGAAGGGATTTCCCCGGATGGGGCGATCCGCGGAGGCTCTTCCATCCCCAGGATCTCCTGTAGCAGGCGGTGCAAGAGGCCCGTGAGAGCCCTCTCCCTTTGAAAGCGGGCCTCCTGTTTGCGGGGGTGGATGTTGATATCCAGGGTGGCAGGCGGGACTTTCAGGTGGAGGGCAAAGACCGGCCGGCGGCCGGTTTGCAACCGTTCCCTGTAGGCCGCCTCCACCGCCGCCCGGAGCCCGGCGTGGAAGATGGGATGGCCGTTCACCACCAAAAGCTGATGGCTCCGCTGAGCCCGGTGCCAGGTGCTCTTCCCCAGGACCCCTTCCACCTCCAAAAGGATATCGGGGGCGGGGGAAAGGGTGCGGAAGGGAAGGCCTTCCCGGTCGACGTCGGGTCCCAGAAAGGGCCGGGCCCCGTCCAAAAGATCTCCCTCTCCCCCCGTATACCAGAGAAGTTTGCCGTCGGCTTCCATGCGAAAGGCTACGTGCGGAAAGGCAAACGCCAGGGCGGCCACCTGCCGCAGGATAGCCGCCTCTTCGCCCCGAGGTGAAGCCAAAGATTCCAGGCGGGCGGGGGTGTTGAAGTAGAGATCCTCCACCTCCACCAGGGTTCCCTCCCCCAAGGGCGCTTCCCCCTGATGGAGAATCTCGCCCCCCCGGGCCACCACTTCCCAGGCGGTCTTCTTCCCCCGGCGACGGCTCACCATGCGCAGGCGGCTGATGGCGGCGATGGCGCTCAAGGCCTCGCCCCGGAAACCCAGAGTTTGCAGGGAAAGAAGATCTTCCAGGCTGGTGATCTTGCTGGTGGCATGGCGCATGAGGGCCAGGGGCATCTCTTCTTTTCGGAGGCCATGGCCATCATCCTGGACTTGAAGGCGGGCCAGGCCTCCGCCCCAGAGGCGGACGGCAATGCGGCGGGCGCCGGCGTCCAGGGCATTTTCCACCAGCTCCTTGACGCACGAGGCGGGCCGCTCCACCACCTCGCCGGCCGCAATCCGTTCCGCCACCGACGGTTCCAGCAGCCGAATCTCACCCATAGGGGGACTCCTCCCTTTCCTGCAGCCGTTCCTGCCACAGGGCCAGGAGCTCCCAGGCCTCCCGCGGGGAAACATCATCCAGGGAAAGGGCCAGGAGCTCTCTCCGCCAGGCTTCCAGAAGGCCCTCTTGAGGAGGCGCTTCCACCTGGGGAGCCTCCCCCTCCTTTTCCTCCAGGCGCTTCAAGATGGAGCGGGCCCTTGCCAAAAGCCGCGGGGAGAGGCCCGCCAGGGCAGCCACATGGAGGCCGTAGCTCCGGTCGGCTGCCCCTTCCTGCACGGAGTAGAGAAAGCGCAGGCTCCCTTTTTCCCGATCCTCCGCCACCGCCATGGTGAGGTTTTTGACGGCGGGATTCTGCTCTTCCAGCTCCGTCAGCTCGTGAAAGTGAGTGGTGAAAAGGGTTCGGCAGCGGCGCCCCACCAGCTCCTCCGCCACCGCCCCGGCCAACGCCAGCCCATCGTAGGTGCTGGTTCCCCGGCCCACCTCGTCCACCACCACCAGGCTGGCCGAGGTGGCCCTCTCCAAGATGCGGCGGGTCTCCAGCATCTCCCTCATAAAGGTGGACTCCCCCCCCGCCAGATCATCGCGGGCCCCGATGCGGGTGAAGATGGCGTCGGCCAGCCCGATGCGGGCAAAGGCCGCCGGGACGAAGCTTCCCACCTGGGCCAGCAAGCAAAGAAGGGCTGCGGTGCGGGCGTAGGTGGATTTTCCCGCCATGTTGGGGCCCGTGAGGAGGAGAAAGGGCTTCTCCCGGGTCATGGAGATCTCATTGGGCACGCAGACTTCGCCCCCGAGGATCTGCTCCAACACCGGGTGGCGGGCAGCGGTGGCCTCCAAGATGGGCTCCTCCACCAGCTCAGGCCGCCGGTAGCCGCGCTCGGCCGCCAGCTCCCCGAGGGCCGCCGTGACATCCAGGAGGTGGAGGGCCTGGGCCAGGGCCATAAGGGCAGGGAGCTCTTGCCTCACCTGCTCCACCAGGCGGCCAAAAAGGTCTTCTTCCCGCGCCAAGGCCGCCTCCTCGGCATGGAGAAGCTTTTCTTCCAACTCTTTGAGCTCGGGAGTGATATACCTTTCCGCCTGGGCGAGGGTTTGCTTGCGGATGTAATGAGGGGGGACGCCCTCGCGGTGGGTATGGGTGACTTCGATGTAATACCCGAAGACTTTGTTAAAGCCCACCTTTAATGACCGAATGTTGGTGGCTTCTCGCTCCCGTTTCTCCAGCTCCAACAGCATCTCGTGCCCGTGGCGCATGAGATGACGCCATCCATCCAGGTCGGCGTCATAGCCATCCCGGATGAAACCTCCCTTGCGGCGGTCGGAAGGGGCGGGGCGGTTCAGGGCCTCCGCGAGACGCCGGCGCAGCGTGGCCGGCGTCCGAGCCAGCCGATTAGCGGCTTCCTCCAGAAGCGGCGGGAGCGGGGAAAAGGCTTCCTCCCTCTCCAGCAGGTCCTTCAAGGCCAGGGCCCTTTCCAGGGTATCCCCCAGGGCCTGCAGATCCCGGGGAGTCCCTTTGCCCGCTGCCAACCGCGCCAGGATCCGTTCCAGATCGAAAGTTTCCTTGAGAGTCTGGCGCAGACGGCGCCGCAGGGCATGGTGCTCCTGCCAATAACCCACGGCATCCAGGCGTTCTTCCAGGGGCCCCCGGCGGCGCAAAGGGGTGCTGAGCCAGCGGCGGAGAACCCGGCCCCCTCCCCGGGTCACGGTGCGATCCAAAGCCCAGAAGAGGGTGCCTTCCGTTCGGCCGTCCAGGCGCTGGAAGATCTCCAGGTGGACCCGGGTCTCCCGGTCGAGGTAGAGCTCCCTCCCCTGGTGGAGGGGTTCCGGCGCCTGGAGATGGTGGGGATAGGACTTCCATGCATGCTGAACATAGGCCACCAGGAGGCGGCAGGCCTCTTTGAGCGGTGGGTCCAGGCGTTCTTCTCCGGGAAAGGAAGGGAGCGGCCCTTCCGGCTCATAGGAGGTGATGACGCCTTCGAAGGAGAGTTCCTGGGCCAGGGTCCCTGGGGGAGGCACGAGGAGCTCCGCCACCGGCCAGAGGGAAAGCTCTTCCTCGAGGGACTCCACCTCCCCCACGAAGAAAGCGCCGGTGGCCACATCGGCCAGGGCCAGGGCAGCCCGCTTCCCTCCCAGGGGAAGGGCTGTCGCCAGATAGGCTTCTTCCCCTTCCCGCTCCCCCGCCACCCCCGTCCCCGGCGTGAGGATGCGGACCACCTGCCGGTCCACCAGCCCTTTGCCGGGGGCCTCCATCTGTTCACAGAGGGCTACTTTGAACCCCCGTTCCAGTAGGCGGGCGGCATAGGATTCGTACGCGTGAAAGGGGACGCCGCACATGGGCACTCGGCCTTCGGCCCCCTGGTCCCGGGAGGTGAGGGTGATGTTCAAGATGGGAGCGGCCGTTTCCGCATCGTCGTAGAAAAGTTCGTAAAAATCCCCCAAGCGAAAGAAGATGAGGCAATCGGGGTGAGCCTCCTTGATGCCGTACCACTGGCGCATCAAGGGCGTTTTCGGGTAAGGGGGAAGTGGGGCGGGAGCTCTATCCTTCATGGATCAGGGGAAGGGCGGAAGGCTTCAGCTCCTCCGGCTCTTCCAGCCAAGCCCCTTTGAAGGTAAAGGTTTGGGCTTCCGTGATCCGCACCCTAGCGAAGGTCCCCTCCAGCCCGGGGCGCGCTGGCAGGAGCACCAAGCGGTGGGTGCGGGTGCGGGCGGAATAGACGGCGGCGTCTTTCTTGCTGGGTCCTTCCACCAGAACCTCCACCTCCTCCCCCACCAGCCGCTGATTGTTTTGCCGCTGGATGCGGTATTGCAGTTCATTCAAACGCAAAAGCCGCTCCTTTTTCTGTTCCAAGGACGTGGGATCCTTTTTCAGCCACAGGGCGGCCGGCGTTCCCGGACGGGCGGAATAGATAAAGGTGAAGGCGTTGTCGAACTGGACCTCTTCCACCAGGCGCAGGGTATCCTGGAATTCTTCCTCCGTTTCCCCCGGGAAACCCACGATGATGTCGGTGGTGATGCTGGCATCGGGGACCCGGCGGCGGATCTTTTCCACCAGCTCCAGGTAGTATTCGCGGGTATAGTGGCGGTTCATTTTCCGCAGCACCCGGTTGTTCCCCGACTGGACCGGCAGATGGAAATGCTCGCAGACCTTGTCGTTTTCCGCCACCGCGTCGATGAGCCGCTCGGTGAACTGCCAGGGATGGGACGTGAGGTAGCGGATCCAGCGGATGCCCTCCA
>JASBVX010000036.1 GCA_029960865.1 Bacillota bacterium
AACGCAGGTGGTGCACATCTGATAGGAAGGGCCGCCAAGAACCTGGCCATGTGGGACCTTTGGATACGGTGGAACGGGTGCAGGTAGGCTGCTTTCCCGACCTCTACGCCGCCCTTGCGGGAAATCCCCCCGACTCATCACCATCCGAGTCACCGGGCCAAGTCGCAAAAGCGGGCACCGGTGGCTTTCTGGAGATCCCGGGGGTTCAGCCACAGCTGAACCCCCCTTCTCCCGGCGCTGATGCTGATCCATTCCTTTTCCAGGGCCGCCTGATGGATGTACACGGGAAGGGGCCTGCGGGTACCCAGCGGCGACACCCCACCCCGCACATACCCTGTCACCCTCGTCAGATCCGCGAGAGGCAAAAGCTCCACCTTTTTGACCCCCGCCGCCTGGGCCCCTTTCTTCTCGCTGAGCTCCTTATCCCCCGGAAGAAGAAAGAGGGCGTAAGGTTCGGGGCGATCGGGCTCCAGGCGTACCGCCAGGGTCTTGTAGATCTGGTCCGGGGGGATCCCCAAGAGCTCTGCCGCTTCCTTGGCATCCCCCACCACAGCCTTTAGGGTGCGGATTTCAAACGGAATCCCCTTCTCCTTCAAGATGCGGCTGGCCGGCGTCTCCATCCTAAGCTCCCCTCTCTTGAAAAAGAGCCACCACCTGGCGGGAACGGCCATAGAGCCAAAGGATCTCCACCCCAAACCCCGCCAGGACCGCCAGGGCTCCCAGGGAAGCTCCCGGCCCCGGGAAAGACCTCGCTAACGAAAAGATTACCACCAGGGACACGGCCGAGTTGGCAAAGGATCCCACCTGCACCGTGTGGGAGAGACCTTTCCTCACCAGGTGGGCCTGCAGCCAGTTCTCCGCCACCACCAGAAAAGGGAGGGGCGAAAGGACTTTTAGGGTGAGAAGCGCCCCCGGCACCAGCTCTTTGGGCAGTCCCAAGAGCTCTCCCAGATAGTAGGGGGCCGCAGGCGTAAAGGCGAGAAGAGCCAGGAGGCTCCCGGAAAGAAGGGCCAGCGCCCAGGCAAAGGATCCCACCTCTTTGAGGCTTTCCCGATCTCTCACCGTCACCAACGCCAGCTGCTGGATCATGCGGGTGGTATTGGCCAAAAGAAGGGCTGTCGTCCAGACGGCCGGCCACATGGCCAGAGCTGCCAGCCCATCGTGGGTGCGGGCCAGGCCCCCTTGCAAAAGGGGCTTGGAGAGAAAGAGGTAGGAGGCGCTGGCCGCCAGAGGCCAGTAGAAGCTCCAAAGCCAGCCGTACGTCGGCGGAAGGGGTTTTCCGTCGGGAAGATAGGGCTCCCTTTCATCGGCAAAGGCTGTGGGGTGAAAGTAAGCCCTGGCAGAAACCGTGACCCAGAGGGCCTCCACCACCACGCTCACCCCGAGGGCCATCCCTCCCACCAGGGCCCCGGGCCATTTCAAGACATAGCCAATCCCCAGGGCTGCCATCAGGCCGAGAAGCCTTCCCAAACCGGCCCACGCCAGGGGGCGGCTCTGCCCTTTGCGGATGAGAAGCCCCTGCATCACCCGGCGCCAGGCGATGGCTCCGGGATAGAGGAGAAGGGCCTTTAGGGCCGGGCGTCCCGCCTCCGCCACCTCCAAAGGCACCGCCAGGATCTTCAGAAAGACCAGATCATAGAGGGGATTCACCCAGGCCAAAAGAGCCATCAAAGCCGTCAGAGGAAGGGCCCACATGAGCATGAAGGAAAAGAGGCGCTTAAAGGCCTCTAAGGAACGGGAAAGGGTGGTGCTGGCATGAAGAAGCATGAAGATGGGGGCTTCCAAGAGGATGGCCAAACTTTCCGCCACCCCAAAGGCCGCCAGGTGGATCTCCGGGTGGGAGAGCCGGGTCAGGGTGGCCGCCACCAGAGGACCCGCGGTGAACATGATCACGTCGGAAAAGGCTAGGGGCAGGTAGAGGGAGAAAAGGCGCCGCCACGAAGACGCCAACCGCAGCCCTCCTCAAAAAAAGAGCGCGCCCGCAGACGCGCCCTTCCCGGCTAAACCCGCCATCGCCGTGCCCTGGAAAGTTTGAAACCTGCCCTCGGCAGGTGGGTGCCTTTGCTGCCGATTCCGCCTTCCTGCCTCCAGGCCTGGCGCCCTCGGCCCCTTCCAGCTCCCGTTTTCATGGCGTTGGTTCTAAACTTCCACCAGGCGATCACGGGCGCAGCAGGCTTCCCGTACCCCTATTGTACCCGGCGCGCTTGCGGCGGCAACAGAATTTGCAGTCCCAATTCCCGGAGCTGCTGGGGATCCACCGGGGCCGGAGCTCCGGTGAGGGGATCGGTCCCGCTGGCCGACTTGGGGAAGGCGATTACGTCCCGGATGCTCTTGGCTCCCACAAGGAGCATCAGGATCCGCTCCAGCCCCAGGGCCATCCCCCCATGGGGAGGCACCCCGTACTGGAAGGCATCCAGCAAAAACCCAAAGCGCCGCTGGGCCTCTTCGGGGGTAAAACCCAAGATCTCCAGGACCCGCTCCTGCCACTCCCTTTGGTAAATGCGAAGGCTCCCGCTCCCCAGCTCAAACCCGTTCCACACCAGGTCGTAGCTCTGGGCCCGGATCTCCCCCAGGCGGCCTTCAGCAAAAAGGCTTTCGTCCTCAGGATGGAAGAGGGTGAAGGGATGATGCTGGGCCTCCCAGCGCCCGGCTTCACCATCCCAGGAAAAAAGGGGAAACTCCAGCACCCAAAGAAGATGGTCCCCTGCCAGCGCGTGGCCCAGGCGATGGCCCAGCTGCAGGCGGAAATGACCCAAAAGCTCCAGCGCCTCTTGCCAAGGGCCGGCCGCAAAAAGGACGAGGCTTCCTTCCTTGAAGCCCAGCTGATCCTTGAGACTCTCCCCCAGGGGTGTCCAAGCGCCTTCCCGGAAGAAGAAGCGGGCCAGGGGCCCCTTGAGGCCCTCCCCCTGCCAGGCCACCCACGCTAGGCCGGGCGCCCCCATGGATTTGGCTTCTTCCTCCATCTGGTCCATCTCTTTGCGGGAGAAGGAAGCGGCCCCCGGGATCGCCAAGGCCTTCACCCGGCCTCCCTTCTCCAAGGCACCCCGGAAGACGTTGATCTCGCTTTCTACCATGAGAGCCGACACATCCTGGATCTCGTAGGGGATGCGGAGATCGGGCTTATCGCTCCCAAAGCGCTCCATGGCCTCCCGGTAGGTGAGGCGGGGAAAGGGCCGCAAAACCTTTCGCCCGACCGCCTCCAGGGTTTCTGCCATCATGCTCTCCACCGTCTGCAGGATGTCTTCCTGGGTGACAAAGCTCATCTCCAGATCGATCTGGACGAAGTCGGGCTGGCGATCGGCCCGCAAATCCTCGTCCCGAAAGCAGTGGGCGAACTGCACGTAGCGCTCCAATCCCGCCACCATCAAAAGCTGTTTGAAGAGCTGGGGCGATTGGGGAAGGGCGTAAAAGGACCCCGGCTCCAGCCGGCTGGGGACCAGGTAGTCGCGGGCCCCCTCCGGCGTGGACCGGGTGAGAAGAGGAGTCGTCACTTCGTAGAAACCGTGGCGGGAAAACCACTCCCTGGCCGCCAAGGTGAACTGATGCCGCAGGCGCAGGTTCTCTTGCAGCTCTGGGCGCCGCAGGTCCAGGTAGCGGTAGCGCAGGCGCAGGATCTCATCCACCTTGCCCGCCTGCTCCAGCTCAAAGGGAAGGGGCCGGGAGGCACTGAACACCTTGACCGCGTCCGGATGGATCTCCACCTGGCCCGTGGCAAGCTGAGGGTTCTCCGTCCCGGGGAGGCGCCGCACCACTTCCCCTCTGACGGCCACCACATATTCGCTTCGCCACTCCCGGGCCTCCCGGTGGAGCTCCGGGAATCTCCCCTGGTCGAAGACCACCTGGACCCGCCCCGTCCGATCCCGAAGCTCCACGAAAAGAAGCTGGCCGTGGTCCCGCACCCGGTGAACCCAGCCGTTCAGCACCACTTCCTGGCCCACCTGGGCCAAAGAGGCCTCCCCGCACCCAAGGGTCCGCTGCCACTCTTTCAACGTCCGACCCCTCCTCTAAGGGCTCCCGTCAACACGTCATCCCACATGTCCAGGGGATAACTCTCTTGCCCCCCGCTTTCCAGATTCCTCAGGAGAAACCGACCTTCCGCCAGCTCTTCTGCCCCCACAATCGCCACCCAGCGGGCTTTTTTCCGATCGGCCAGCTTCATCAGGCTTTTGAGGCTGCGGCCCCCGTAATCGGTCTCCACCCGAAACCCCTGGGAGCGGATCCTTTCCATGAGGGGCAAAAGATGAAGCCCTTCCGTACCCGGCGCCGCCACGAAAAGATCCGGTCCTTCCTCTTCGCCCCTCAGGGCCCCTTCCGCCTCCAGGGCCGCCAGCCACCGCTCCAAACCCAGGCCAAACCCGATGCCCGGCACCGGAGGCCCGCCGATGGCTTCCGCCAGCCCATCGTAGCGGCCGCCCCCGAAAAGGGCCGTCTTTTCCCCCAGCTCTTCGTGGACAAACTCAAAGACCGTCCGGGTGTAATAATCCAGGCCCCTCACCAGGGTGAAATCCTCCCGGTAAGGGATCTCCATGGCTGCAAGGGCCTCTTTCACCGTCTCATGATGCCGGCGGCAGTCTTCGCAAAGGTAATCCACCGAATGGGGCGCTTCTTCAGCGTACTCCCGATCTTCCTTGCAGTCGAGAAGCCTCAAAGGATTCCGCTCCAAACGGTCCTGGCAGTCCCGGCAGAGCTTTTCCTTAAGGGGGCGGTAGTAAGCCAAAAGAGCCTCCCGGTAGCGGGGCCGGCAGACGGGACACCCGATGCTGTTGAGCCGAAGCTCGAGGCGCCGGAGCCCCGACTCCCTCACTGCCCGGTAGCCCAGGGCGATGACTTCCCCATCCCAGAGGGGATGGTCGCTTCCCAAAACCTCCACCCCGAACTGGTGGTGCTGGCGCAGCCGGCCCGCTTCCGGCTTCTCGTAGCGGAAGATGGACATGAGGTAAAAGAGCTTCACCGGCTGGGGCCTTCCCTGCAAGCCATTTTCCAAGTAAGCCCGCATGACGGCCGCCGTCCCTTCAGGCCGCAGGGTCAGGCTGCGTCCCCCGCGATCCTCGAAGGTGTAAGTCTCCTTTTGCACGATATCCGTCGTATCCCCCACGCCCCGGTGGAAAAGCTCCGTGTATTCGAAGGTAGGCGTACGGATCTCTTCGTAGCCGTAGCGCCCCGCCACCGACCGGGCCAAGGCCTCGATGGTTTGCCATTTCCGGGATTCAGGGGGTAGGATGTCCGCCGTTCCCCGCGGACGGTGCCACCTTTTCAACGCCATTCCTCCTGCTCGGTTTTCCTTAGTCAGTATAGACCTTCCTTCGGCGAGGCTCTTCCCTTAGGATAAAGGCATGAGAATCTATTTGGATCTCATGGAGCGGATTTTGAAGGATGGGGTTCCTTCCGAAGACCGGACAGGCACCGGCACCTTGAGCATCTTCGGCCACCAGATGCGCTTCGACCTTTCGCAAGGGTTTCCCCTTTTGACCACCAAAAAGCTCAACTGGAAAGCCATCGTCTACGAGCTCTTGTGGTTCATCCGGGGGGACACCAACGTGAAGTACCTCCATGACCACGGCGTCCATATCTGGGATCCCTGGGCCGACGAAAAAGGAGATCTGGGGCCCATCTACGGCAAGCAGTGGCGGGCTTGGCCAGGTCCGCGGGGGCCCATCGACCAGCTGCAAACGGTGATGGAGGAGATCAAGACCAACCCCCACTCCCGGCGCCTTTTGGTGAGCGCCTGGAACCCGGGGGATCTTCCCGAGATGGCCCTTCCCCCTTGCCACATCCTGTATCAGTTCTATGTCCGCCGGGGAAAGCTATCCCTGCAGCTCTATCAGCGGAGCGCCGACGTGTTTCTGGGGGTCCCTTTTAACATCGCCAGCTATTCCCTTCTTCTCATGATGGTGGCCCAGATCACAGGCCTCGAGCCTGGGGAATTCATCCACACCTTAGGGGATGCCCACCTCTACCTCAACCACCTGGAGGTGGCCAAAGAGCAGCTTTCCCGAGAGCCAAGGCCCCTGCCCAAGGTGGTCTTGAACCCTGAGATCCGGCGCCTCGAAGACTTCACCTTCGAGGATATTCGGCTTTTGGATTACCATCCCCATCCCCGCTTGAAGGCGGAGATCTCCGTATGATGGAAGCCGTCCTGGCGGTGGATGAGGAAGGGGTCCTGGGCGTCGACGGCCGGCTTCCCTGGAACCTCCCCGATGACCTGCGCCATTTCCGCGCCCTGACCCTCGGCCATGCCGTCGTCATGGGGCGAAAGACCTTTGAGTCCATCGGCCGGCCCCTTCCCGAGCGGGAGAACATCGTTCTCAGCCGGGATCGGTCTTTCCAGCCGGAGGGGGTCAAGGTGGTGCGGGACCCAAAGGAAGTCTTGGGACTGGAGGGAAAGGTCTTCATCATCGGGGGAGCCCATGTCTTCCGGGTCTTTCTCCCCCACTGCCGGACGTTCCACATCACCCACGTTGCGGCCCGCATCCCCCAGGAAGGGCAACTGGCCCGCATCTCGTTGGAGTTTCTAAGAGGCCTCACCATCACCCGGGCCGAGTTTCACCCCAAGGATGCCCGTCACTCCCATGCCTTCACCCTCTGCACCTATGAACGCCGCTGGCCGGCAGAGCGGGACCCGATAAAGCCAAAGCCGCTGTAAACCACGACCCACCCCACCGCCATGACCACCCAAAAAGACCCCGGGAATCCCACCCGGGCCGCGGTCCCTGCCGCCCCCAGCAAAAGGACCCCTAGGGCGATGAGGCCATTTCCCACCGCCACCCTGCGGGGAGCCCGCGCGGTGTAAGCGCGCCAGGCGGAAGCGGCCGCCACCAGCATGACCGCCAGAAGACCAAAGGTGTTGAGAAGGATCATATCGATGAGCCAAAGAGCACCCAAAACGCCTTGGTGGCTGACGGCTCCCGTCCCCGGTTGCCCGGCCAGCTGCAGAAGTGCTCCCTCCTGCACCGGCAAAAGGGCCAATAAAATGGCCCCCAAAAGGGACAGGACCAGCACCCCCACCACCGTCGCCTTCAGCCGGGAAGGGTGCCTTTGCCCCCACTCCAGGTGAAGGCTCCCTAATCCCATGTAGGCCGCCATCCACATGGCGCCCAGGAGGTAATAGAGGCGAAAGAGCCAGGCGTTTTCCCAGTAGACGGCCCCCAGGTAGGCCAGGGTAGCCAGAAAACCCATGGCGATGGCCGCTGCCCACCAGCGCATGGGAGGCCAGGGAGAGCGGATGGCCTTAGGCACCACGTTCAGGGTAAAGAGCCCCACCACCGCCGCCTGCACCCAGGCATAGACCATGTCATTCCCCCCTCTGTGGGCTCTCGAGAAGAATCGTCACCGGCCCGTCATTGATGACCTCCACTTCCATGTGGGCCCCAAACACCCCTTTTTGCACCGCGATCCCCAGAGAGCCCATATGATTCATCACTTCTTCGTAGAGCGCAAGGGCTCTTTCCGGAGCAGCCGCCCGGGTGAAAGAAGGCCGCCTTCCCTTCTGCGCATCCCCCAAAAGGGTGAACTGGGAGACCACCAGCGCCTCCCCGCCCGTATCCAAAAGGGAGCGGTTCATGCGCCCTTCTTCATCGGGGAGTACTCGCAGGTGGGCCAGCTTTTCCGCCATCCAGAGGGCATCTTCAGCGGTATCCTCCTGAGCCACTCCCAGGAGAACCAGCAAACCCCTTTGGATCCGGGCCACCACTTTCCCGTCCACCGTCACCGACGCCCGTTTGGCAACCTGCACCACCGCCCGGATGACTCCTCGCCTCTTTCTCAGCGAGCCGCCCTTTGCATGGGCCGCTCCACCGCATGGACATTCGGGATGCGCAAAAGCTTTTGCTTGATGTATTCCAGCTGCTCCGTATCTCGGATCTGGAGGACCAGGTGGATGCTGGCGCTCCCGCCTCCGCGGCTGCGGGCGCTGGCCTCCACGATATTAACCCGGCTTTCGCTGATCTGGCGGGCCACATCGGAGAGAAGCCCCGGCCGATCGCTGCCGATCACCTCCAGCTCCACCGGGTAAAAGCCCACGTTCACTTCGTGCCAGCGCACTTCGATCAGCCGCTCGGGATCCCTAAGGTTCTCATTGACGTTCCGGCAGTCGGCCCGGTGGATGGTGACGCCCCGCCCCCGGGTGATGTAGCCCACGATCTTGTCTCCCGGCACCGGATGGCAGCAGTTGGGAAAGCGGACCAGGACATGGTCCACCCCTTTGACGCTGACCCCACCGGAAGGCGCCCCCCACTCTTTTCCCTTGGGTTTGGCCACCTCTTCCAGGGGGTCTTTCTGGGCCTTTTCCTGGCGATACAGATCCCGGAGCCGGTGGGCCACCTGGGAAGCGGAGAGGCCCCCATATCCGATGGAGACCAGGAGCTCCTCCACCCCGGGCGTACCCACCTTCTTCCGGAGCTCTTCCATCCTGGCCTCTGTCATGACTTCCTGGGGGCTGAGACCCAGGTGGCGGAGCTCTTTTACGAGGAGTTCCTTGCCCCGGTCCAGGTTCTCGGCCCGGTTGGCCTTCTTAAACCACTGGCGGATCCGGTTCTTGGCCGCGGAGGTGCGCACCAGGCTCAGCCAGTCCAACGAAGGCTGGGCCTCAGGGCGGGTGAGGATCTCCACGATATCCCCGTTTTGCAAGGTGTAGTCGGAGGGGACCATCCGGCCATTGACCCGGGCCCCGGCGTAGCTATGGCCCACTTCCGTATGGATGCGATAGGCGAAATCCAGCGGGATGGCGGAGGCGGGAAGGCCGATGACGTCTCCCTTGGGGGTGAAGACAAAGACCTCGTCGGAAAAGATGTCCAGCTTCAGGTCTTCCATGAACTCCGCCGGATCTTTCGTCTCCCGCTGCCACTCCAGAACTTCCCGCAGCCAGGCCAGCTTCTTGTCGAACTCGGGATCGGTCTTCCCTTCCTTGTATCGCCAGTGGGCCGCAATACCGTATTCCGCCGTCCGGTGCATCTTTTCCGTTCGGATCTGGATCTCGAAGGGCTCTCCCAGAGGCCCGATCACCGTGGTGTGGAGGCTTTGATACATGTTCTGCTTGGGAGTGGCGATGTAATCCTTGAACCTTCCAGGGAGGGGCTTCCACATGGAGTGGACGATGCCCAAGGCCGCATAGCAATCCCGCACTTCCTCCACGATG
>JASBVX010000037.1 GCA_029960865.1 Bacillota bacterium
AAACCGATCCCAAGGGCTACTACGTGACCACGGGCTACAGCACCGATGTCTACGAAGCGGCCCAGAAGGCGGTGCGCTACATGCTGGAGCATCTAGAGCGGACCTACGGCCTCAGCCGGGAGGATGCCTACCTCCTTTCCAGCGTGGCGGTGGATCTGCGGATCAGCGAAATCGTGGACGCCCCCCACTGGCTGGTCTCGGCCTTTCTACCGTTAAGCATATTTGCGTGAGCCTTAAGCGATGATAAAATAGCGCAAATTCTGGAGAGGAGTGGAGATATTGGCGCAACAGGCCGAAGAAAAAGGTCAGCTGAGGCGGGTGCTGGGCACCTGGGACTTGGTGGCCTTCGCCATCATGACCATGGTGCCCATCGCACCCATGGGCATCTATGGCGTCATCGCCCTCATCAGCCATGGCCATGTGCCCCTGGCCTATGCCATTTCCGCCGTAGCCATGTTTTTTACCGCATGGGGCTATGCCCAGTTTGCCCTACGTTATCCGGAGGCGGGTTCCGTGTACGCCTACGTGCGGGAGACGGCCGGCAGCCATCTGGGTTTTTTGGCCGGCTGGGCCATCCTTTTGGACTACGTCCTGGTGCCGGCTCTGGTGATCATGGTGTCGGCTCTCTGGCTGGAGGCTCTGACGGGCATCACCATGGTGCTCTGGGCCCTCATCTTTGTGGCGGTGGCCACGGTTCTCAACGTGATGGGCATCGAGCTGACGTCCAGGACGGCGTGGGCTCTCTTTCTCTTTGAATCTTTCGTTCTGGTGGCCTTTATCGTCGCGGCCGTCTACAAGATCGCCACCACGCCCGGGCTCAGCTTCAATCTCTTGCCCTTCTATGATCCCAGCACTTTTCAGTTCCAGTTGGTCCTGGCGGGTACTTCCATCGCCGTCCTCAGCTTTCTCGGGTTCGACATCATGACGACCCTGGCGGAAGAGACGGTCGAAGCCCGCCGCAATGTGTCCCGGGCGGTGCGCCTGGTGATCCCCCTGGTGGCCATCATGTTCGTGCTCCAGACCTACCTGGGCGCCCTGGCCCATCCGGGATACAGCTTCGCCGATCCCGACGTGGCCTTCTTTGAGATCGCCAAAGAGGTGGGAGGCAGTTGGCTGCAGTTCCTGGCGGTCTTGGGGACGGTCCTCGCCTGGGGGGTCGGGGACACCATGGCGGCCCAGGCTGGCATTTCCAGGGTTCTTTTCTCCATGGGCCGCCAGGGCCACTTGCCGCGCTTTTTCGCCACCGTTCACCCCCGGTACAAAACACCTTATGCCGCCACCCTCTTCGTGGCGGTCATCACCCTGCCCTTGGTCTACCTCCTCACGTTGAAGGACATCACTTCGTTGGTGAACTTCGGTGCCCTTTCGGCCTTCATGGGCATGCATCTCTCGCTGATCTACCTCTTTTTGCGCAAAGAGAAGGCAGGCTGGTCCATCCTTATGCCCATCATCGGCCTCATCATCACGGGGGCTGTCTGGTGGGGGCTGGATGTTCTGGCTAAAGATCTGGGCTTCATCTGGCTGGGGGTGGGGCTGGTCTATCTGGCCTTCATCACCAGGGGTTTCCGGCAAAAGACGGTTCTTCCCCTGGAATAAACCCAAGGAAGTGGCGGTGTGAGGAAGGGAAGGGGGGCGGAGGGCCCCCTTCTCTCGCCCTTAAGGTGCCTGAACAAGAAGCTTTCCTTCCCATGGGGGCAGCGATAGGGTGGAGGCGAAGGAGGACCGCCATGCGTTACCAATCCTACGCCTACGGCCAGAACCATTACGACCTGGACCCTGATCTTCCCCATGTTCTCTCGCTTTACTGGGAAGATTTCCGCCGGCATGAAGAGGAATTGCGGGCCTTCGGGGAGCTTGCCGGCAAAGACGCCTACGAAGTCGCCTACCACGTGGACCACGATGCCCCGCCCATCCTGGTGATGCACGATCTCGATGGGCGGCGGGTGGATCGGGTGCGCCTTTCCCCGGCGGAAGAAGCCCTCTTGCCCCGCCTGGCTCCCATGAACCGGCCTCCCTATGAGGGGGGGAGCTGGCATCACCACTACGCCCTGGGTTACCTCCTGGCGGATCCGGGCCTTTATTGCATCCTGACCATCACCAACCAGACGGCCTACATCATCCACAAGTACGCGCCCCAGTTTTCTTCGTGGAAGAAAAAGCTCCTGCAAGGGGAATTCTGGGGTGCCACCTGGATGACGGAAGTCCAGGGAGGAAGCGACCTGGGGGCCAATACCCTGACAGGTATTCCGCAGGGCGATCATTTCGTCCTGGAAGGGGAGAAGTACTTTTGCAGCGGGGCCGGCCTCACCGATGTGGCGGTGGTGACGGCCCGGCCGCAAGGAGCTCCACCGGGGCCCAAGGGACTGGCCCTCTTTCTGGTACCCAGGCTCAGCCGTGCCGGAGACCTGAACTACGCGGTGAGGCGCCTCAAGGATAAGAGCGCCACCCGCGCCGTCCCCACCGGCGAAGTGGAGTTTCTCGGGAGCGAGGCTTTTCTGGTGGGCAAGCCGGAAGAAGGCATCTACTACACCCTGGAGGTCCTCACCGTCTCCCGCCTGGCCAACGCCATCGCCGGCATGGGGATCGCCCGCAAGGTGGAGATGGAGGTCTGGGAACGGGTGAGGCGCCGCCATGCCTTCGGCCGTCCCTTGGAGGGGCACCCCCTCATCCGGAGGGATCTCACCGATCTGGCCGTCAGGGGAGCGGCCGGGATGGTCCTAGGATTCCATGGCGCCCACCACTTCGAGATGGCGTGGCCCGAAACGCCCCCCTATACCGGCCGGTATCACTACGCCCGCTTCCTCTCCCACCTCATCAAGAACCGCACCGCCGATCATGCGGCGGAAGCCACCCGCCTCGGGATGGAGCTCTTTGGAGGCCTGGGGTTCTTCGAAGAATACGCCCTCGCCCGCTGGCACCGGGAGGCCCTCATCACGCCCATCTGGGAAGGGCCCAGCAACATCCAAGCCTTGGATATGCTGGAGGCCATCCAGAAGAAAGGGGCCCATGAAAGCTTCCTGGAGGAATTCGTTCCCCTATGGGAGGGGGCCGGGACCCGCGAGGCCCAGGTGGCCCGGGAGGTGGTGGAGGAGACCCTTTCCCACCTGCAAAAGCTGCCTCCCGAAAAGGCCCAGTGGTATGCCAAGGATGCAGCTGCCCGCTTGGCCGATGCTGCCCAGGTGGGGCTCCTTTATCGCCTGGCGGAAGAGGCGGGGGAGCGCTACGAGAAGCTGGCCCGCCTCTATGCCCATCGCTTCCTACTCCACGAGGAATACCCCTCTTGGGCGCTGGAGGCGGCTCCTCTGGGAGGAAAGCGGGAGTAGAGACCAGTGGATAGCCACCCCCCTGCAGGAGGCCCTCAAGGCCCACGGGCAAGAAGCCATCGCCAAGGGGAGAATCAAGAAGCATCGGCTACTGGACCCCGGAGAGGTACGGGTTCGTGGAGGCTCTTCCCCTCACCAGCGCCGGGAAGATCAACAAGGTGGCCCTCCGCCGAGAGCTTTTAGGCGTAGGCTGAAGGCAGGGTAGGGAAAGGATCCTCCTTAAAGGATCCCTTCCCTCGAGGCATTCCCCAGGATCAGGACTGCCCAGAGGACCTTGAAGGCCTCTAGGTAGTTCTCCTTTTCAAAGGTGACGGTCCTGCCTCCCTTTCGTTCCACTCCGGGGATCAAAAGGGCCATGTGGGCGCTGGAGGTGCTCTTGAAATCCACCTCGAAGCGGTAGGGAGGCTGGGGCAGGTAAGGCTTCAGATCCTTGATCTTCTTCACGGCTTCTCCCGCCTTCTCCCGGATGAGGGCCTGGCTTTCCTCCACGCTCAAGCAGGCCGCCGTGAAGCGGTTGATGCTGGTCTTCACCTGGGCCACCGTCACCCCGGGGAACCGCCTTCTCGCATCCTGGGTCACAGCATCGTCGCCAGTCAAAAGGGCGATGGGCACCCCGAAATGGCCGGCGATCCCGGCGTTGATGGCCGCCTCATCCAGAGGATCCCCGTCCAAGCGGATCTCGTAGACGGTCCTTCCCATCAGTGTGTGGTTGATGACTCCATCGTCCCTGCCTTCTCGGGCATGGTAACCGACGAAAAAGACGGCGGCGAAGGTGCCGTCGATGCCTTCCATCTGGCCCAGATGCTTGTTGGCTCCCTGGAGGAGCCGGGCTTTGGGGTGGAGCTCTTCGATGAGCACGTTGGTCATGGGACCGTGGGCATCGTTCACCAGGAACTCCGTCGCCCCTTCCGCCAGGGCTCCCTCAATGGCGGCGTTCACATCCTGGGTCATGAGGCGGCGAAAGCGCCCGTATTCCGGATGATCCGGCGAGCACTGGCGGGAGTGGGTCACCCCCGTGATTCCTTCCATGTCGACAGAGATATAGATCTTCATCGGCCGGCTCCTTTCCGGTGGGCCCAGCTGTAGTCCCAGCTGGCATCCACCTTCTTTTTGGGATTGAAGATGTTCTGGGGATCGAAAAGGTATTTCACCTGGCGAAAGAGGGCCATGATCTCAGGAGGATACATCTTCTCCAGGAAAGGCCCCCGCAAAAGCCCATCGTTATGCTCCCCGCTGATGGACCCCCCGTACTTCAACACCAGCTCCGTCGCCTCTTCCATGGCCGGGTAGATCTTGGCCTGCTCTTTGGGATCGTCCCAGGTCATGAGGGGGACCAGATGGAAGTTGCCGTTTCCCATGTGGCCTGCAATCGTGGCCAAGAAGCCGTACTTCTTCATAAGGGCTTCCAGTTGGGGAAGAAACTCGGGGAGATAGTCGGGCGGCACCACCAGATCGTCGATGAAGGCGACGGCTTCTTTCCCTTGCACCCTCTGGCGCAAAAGGTTGAAGCTCTCCCGCCTCACCAGCCAGTACTTCTCCGCCTCTTTGGCCCGGGGATAGACCTGCACCCTGCCAGGGTACTTTCTTAGGACCTCCTGAGCTTTTTTGAGCTTTTCCCCGATTTCCGTCTCATCGTTGGAGGTGAACTCCAATAGAAACACCAGCTCCGGCATCCTGCGCAAGAGGGAAAAGGCATCGGGCAAAAGGGAAATTCCAAGGCCCAAGAACCGTCGCCATCCAAGGGTTTTGCGAAAGCTGGGGAAAAGCTTGAAGGCAAGGCTTAACGTATAGCGATCGAAAGACTCCAGGCTGGTGGGCGAAAGGGGCAAAAGATCCCGCACCAGATCCCCCAGGGGCGAAAGATCGTCCATGAAGCCCACCAAAAGACCCCCATAGTGTTCTCGTTTCACCAGCCGAAAGCGGATCTTGGTGATGACCCCCAAAGTCCCTTGGGAGCCCACAAAGAGCTGGGGAAGATCCAGGATCCCTTTCTCCGGGTCCCACACCCGGTAGAGGTGATAGCCGGTGGAGTCTTTCGTCACCATGGGGCGGTGGCGGTGCAGAAGGTCGTGGTGTTCCTTCAGGAGGGGGAAAAGCTCCCGGAGGATATGGCCTAGGAAATCTTCTCTCGAAAGGGCCTCCTCCAGCTCCTTTCCCTGCAGGGGTTTGAGGCGATAGATCCCCCCGTCGGAAAGGACCACCTCCAGCTCTTGGACGTATTCTTCGGTCTTCCCGTAGCGGAGGGACTTTTCCCCGCCGGAATTGTTCCCCACCATGCCTCCGACGGTGCAAAGCTCCCTGGAGGCGGGGTAGCTGGGGATAAAGGCTCCGACTTTTTCGGTGGCGGCATCCACCTGGCGAAAGAAGGCCCCGGCTTCGACGTAAATCTCATCCTCTTGGACCTCCAAGATCTTTCCCATGTGGCGGGTCAGGTCCAGAACCAGGGAAGAGCCGATGGCCCCTCCCGACATGTCGGTGCCGGCACCCCTGGGGGTGATGGCCAGGGAAGGGTCTTCCCCTTTGTGTTCTCTCACATAGCCGACGATCTGAGCCACTTCGTCGGGGGAGCGGGGGAAGAGAACTGCCTGGGGGCGGAGGTAAAAAAAGCTGGTGTCGGTGGCATAGCGCTCTAATGTTTTGGGATCGGTGACCATCTCGACGGGCAAGGAGAGCTCCGGCAAAAACCCCACCCTCTCCTTCCTGCGTGCAAACCTTATTTAAGAGCAGGATACCACCTAGGGCGGGGGAGCGAAGGGGAACTCCCCCGGGGGAGGGTTCCCCTTGCCGCCTTTTTAGGTCTTGGGCCGGAAGGTTTTGCAGCAGGTGTCGTAGCAATAATAGGCTTCCGTGGGTCCCGTCTGGGCCACAATCTGATCGATCTGGGGCGCATCCATGGATTCGGGGAATTTTCGCCCGACTTCATCGTGGGTGATGAGGATCTCCTTGGCGTTGCAATAATGGCCTTCCTTCCAAAAGTAGCAGTCGCTGATGGTGCAGCGGACACCGCTCAGCATCGCCAGTCCCCCTTTCAAGGGGAGCCTTCCTCTTCCTTTTGGCCTTTATGCAGCCCGGGGGGTGTCTGGCCTGGGAGAAAAATGATTTCATCATAGACATGGGTTCCCGCCTCCAACGCCGTTTTGGACTGCCAGACGATATGGACCTGCCAGGGCCAATTGCCGAGGTAAGGCCAGAGGTCTTCTTCCAGTGGGCCCGGAGCGCTGAAGCGGCAGGCCGCCGGCTGGAGAAGGGTCGCGGGAGCCACCCCTTCCACCAGGGGTCGCCAGGATTGGGGCGGCGCGGGGGAGGAGGCTTTCCGTTGGCAGAAGCCCTCAAGAAGGGGGACTTCCAGGACCAAGGTATAGAAGTTTACCTCTTCCCGGGTCAGATGGCGCAGGCGCACTGTGAAGAGGTAATCCCTCTCCCCCAAAAGAGCCGGCCGGATTTCCACCGTCACGTGCCAGTGGAGGCCTTTCCCGCTGGAGATGAGGGGTTTTGCCGCCTCTATGGGAGGGGGCGGGGATCCTCCGCAGCCGGCGAGGAAGCAGACCAACAGAAGCAGCCAGAGAGGCTCTTTTCCCTTCACAGCCAAAGACTATGACGGGACGCCCTCTTCTAGATGCGATATAACAGGGTCTGTGGGGAGGAAATGCTGTTGACGCGTTCGCTTTTGGCCCCCGCCCTTCTCATCGGCCTGGCTACCGGGATGTTCGGCGGCCTTTTGGGCCTAGGGGGAGGGGTCATCATGATCCCTTTGATGGTGGCCATCCTGGGCTTCACCCAGCATCAGGCCCATGGCACCAGCTTGGTGGCCCTGGTCTTTACGGGTCTTTCCGGAGCCATCTCGTATGCCGTCAGCGGGTCGGTGGACTGGAGGGCTGCCCTCTTGATCGCGGCCACCGCTGTCCTGACGGCTCGCCTGGGCGCCCGGTATTCCGCGGGGGTGTCGGAGTGGAAACTGAAGCGCTTCTTCGGAATCTTTCTCCTTTTCGTAGGAATCCTTCTCATCGCCAAGCCCTACCTTCCCTATGCCGCCAGCCGTCCCGAAGGAGCCCTGGAGATCCTTCTCTTTTTGGTGACAGGCCTGGTGAGCGGTTTTCTCTCGGGCCTTTTGGGCGTAGGGGGCGGAGGCATCATGGTGCCCATCATGGTCTTTTTGCTGGGGTTCAGCCAGGTGGGGGCCCAGGGAGTGTCTCTTCTGGCCATGGTGCCGTCGGGAAGCGTCGGCGCCTTCACCCATTGGCAGCTGGGAAATGTCCGGGGACAGGCCCTCTGGGGCCTCATTCCCGGCATCGTGGCGGGCTCAGTTCTGGGGAGCTGGGTCGCCCACCTGGTCCCTGACCAGGAGCTGCGCATCATCTTTGGGGTGGTCCAGCTCTTGATGGCCTACCACTACCTGAGGACGCCCCGCCGGAACGGGGACTAAAGGTGGAGCTCTTTTCCCGCTACCGGGAGATCGTGGATGACTGGGGAGCCTTTTGGGACCATCTCCTTAAGCCCCAGCCCAAAGTCATCCGGGTGAATCGTTTGAAGGCCCCGGTGGAGCAGGTGAAAGAGCGCCTGGAAGCGCAGGGGTTTCGCCTGGAACCCTATCCTTTTGATCCCCACATCTTTCGGGTGGTGGGAGAACCTTTTTCCGCTGGCCTCACCCTGGAGCACTGGCTGGGTTTCTTCTACATCCAGGAGGCAGCTGCTGCCATCCCGGTCCTGGCGCTGGAACCGGAGGAGGGCCAGTCTCTTTTGGACTTGGCGGCCGCCCCTGGCGGCAAGACCACCCAGATGGCGGAGATCCTCCAGGATAGCGGCCTGGTGGTGGCCAACGAACCCCAGCGAGAGCGGCTGGCGGCCCTGTTGGAGAACCTTTCCCGCCTGGGGGTCACCCGGGCAGGGGTGGTGAGGGGAGATGGGCGGCGGTTCCCCCAAGGGTTTTTCTTCGATGGGGTTTTGGTGGATGCCCCTTGCAGCGCGGAGGGGAACATTCGGCGGGATCCGGCGGTGAAGGAAAGCCCTTCCCCCAAAGGGCGCCGGCGCCTGGCGATCCTCCAGAAGGAGCTTCTCAAAAAAGCTCTCTCTTTGGTGAAAGAGGGGGGCCGGGTGGTCTACAGCACCTGTACGTTTGCTCCTGAGGAAAACGAAGGGGTGGTGGACCAGGTGGTTCGGGAAGCGAAAGGGGCCGTGGCCATCGAAGCCTGGCCCGAGAACCTTCCCGGGATGCCGGGGATCACCCGCTGGGAAGGGGATGCTTTTCTCCCGGAGCTGGAGCATACCCGCCGCCTCTATCCCCATCACCTTGATTCAGGGGGCATGTACGTGGCGAGGCTTTGCCGCCTGGGACCCCTTCCCTGGGAGGAAGAGGGGGAGAAAGCCCTCCCCTGGTTCCGGGGAGACCGGCGCCTGCCTCAGGAAATTGGAGCTTCCTGGGCCCAGAGCTTCGGGGTGGAACCCTCCCTTCTGGAGGGGTATTTCGCCTACAGCTTGGGCGATGAGATCGGTCTTTCCCGACTGGAGGAGATCCCTCGCTTTCCGGGGCTCCTCTCCGCCGGCATGCCCACCCTTAAGAAGGCGGAGAAAGGGTATCGGCTCCTTCCTCAGGGGGCGGTGCATTTCCTCAAGAAAGCCAGCGACCGAACCATCAACCTAGCTGCTCCCCAGATCCTTTCCCTACTTGAAGGGCGGGAGATCTCTCTGGCTGGCCTTC
>JASBVX010000038.1 GCA_029960865.1 Bacillota bacterium
GCCCGGCATGGCATCCAGCGTGAAGCGGGCGGCCACCTCCGCCACCCGCTCGGCACCCCGGGTGATGACCAGAAACTGAATCAGGGCCAGAATCAGGAACATGATGAAGCCCACCAGGGGATTTCCCCCCACCACCACTTCCCCGAACTTTTGCACCACCGCCCCCGCATCGCCGTGGAGGAGGATGAGGCGGGTCGCCGACACGTTCAGGGCCAAGCGAAAGAGGGTGATGATCAAAAGAAGGCTGGGAAAGATGGAAAGCTCCAAGGGGTCGGTGAGGTAGGCGGTGGCCAGGAGAAGGGCCAGGGAAAAGCCGATGTTGAGGGCGATGAGGAGGCTGAGCCAAGCGGCGGGCAGGGGCACCACCATCATCAAGACGATGGTGATGAGACCTGACGCCACCAGAAGATCGCTGATACCGACCCGCATACCTCACGCCACCCTTCCTTTTACTTTCCAGACAAAGGCCAGCACTTCCGCCACCGCCTTGTAGAGCTCCACCGGGATGGTCCGCCCCACCTGCACAGAACGGTAGAGGGTGCGGGCCAGGGGCGGATCCTCCATGATGACCACCCCGTGGCGAAAGGCGATCTGCCGCAGGCGGAGGGCCAGGGCTCCCTTCCCCTTGGCCACCACCCGGGGCGCCGGATCCTGGGCTTCCCGGTAGCGCAGGGCCACCGCCACATGGGTGGGGTTCACCACCACCACATCGGCCGTCTTCACATCCAGCAGCATGCGGCGCATGGCCATCTCCCGCTGGCGCCGGCGAATCCGCATCCTCACCTGAGGATCCCCTTCCGTTTGGCGCATCTCGTCTTTCATCTCGCGGGTCGTCATCCGCAGCCTCTGCTCCAGGGAGTAGCGCTGGTAGGCATAATCCAGGGCCGCCACCAGAAGGTAGGCCCCGCCCAGGCGCAAGACCAGCCCATAGGTTTCTTGCGCCACCTGGCCCGCCGCCGCCACCGGCCCCGCCTGGAGCCAAAGAGGAAGAAGATCCGAAAGGCGGCGCAGAAAACTGTAGGCCAAGCCCCCCAGGAAGATCATCTTCAAAAGGCCCTTCCCCAGCTCCACCAGGGAACGGGTGGAAAACATCCGCTGGATGCCTTTCAGGGGATCGATGCGGGAAAACTGGGGTGTCAGGCCGCTCTCGCTCAAGTGAAGCCCCACCTGGGCCACGCCGCCCAGGAGGGCCACCGCCAAAAGGCCTATCCCCAAAGGCAAAAGAAGCTGCAGGCCCATCCAAAGGCCCTGGGACAGAAGATCCCGCACCCCCTCCGCCGTCCACTCAGAAGATCCCGGACGGCTCCAGAAGCTGCGCGCCCATTCCACATACCGCGGGACAAAGGGCCCCCCCAGCGCTTTAAGGAAAAGGAGCCCCGCCAGCAGGGAGAGGGCGGCGGAAAGATCGGCACTCCGGGCCACCTCGCCCCGGCGTCTGGCTTCCTGCCGCCGCCGGGGTGTCGCGGGAAAGCGCTTTTCTTCGCCGCTGTTCATGGCTGCATCCCTCCCGGAAGAAGAAAGGCCGCCTCACTGGGAAAGAGGACCTCCATCATCCCGCGATAGGCGGGAAGGAGCAGGCCCAGGGCCAGAAGGCCCAGAGCGATCTTCAAAGGGAGGCCCAACAAGAAAACGTTCATCTGGGGGATAGCCCGGGCGAACACCGCCATGGCCACCGTCACCACAAAGGACACGGCGATCACCGGCAAGGCCAGCTGCACCGCCGCCAGAAAGGCGGTGCTGAGGGCCGCCGCCATGTCAAGGGCAAAGGAACCTCCCGAAAAGGTCCCCGGTGGAAGCCCCTCGAAGCTGTAACGCAGGGCCAGAAAGGGCACGGCGTAGGCCCCCGTCAGAAGGTAGAGGAGGCTTCCCGTCAGGTTGAAAAAGTTCCCCAAAACCGACACCGGCTGATGGCCCACCGGGTCCAAAAGGCCCGCCACCCCCAGCCCCAGATCCAGATCCAAAAGGCTTCCCGCCATCTGGATAGCGGAAAAAAGGATCTGGGCCAGAAGGCCGATGGCCAGGCCCGTCACCGTCTCCGCCAGGATCCAAAGGGAGGCCGTCAGGAAATCTTCGGGGAAGGGGACGGCCACCGCCGGATAAAGGGCCAAGGCCACGAGGACGGCCAACCCTACCCGGACGATTCCCGGGATGTAGAGGCCGCTCAGGACGGGCATGGTGCCCAAAAGGCCTGCGGCCCGAGCCAGCACCCCCAAAAAGGGAACCCACTGGATCTCCATGGTCAGCCGCCCCCTCCCGGCCAGTACGACCAAACCCTTTCGGTAAAATCCACCAGCATCCGCAGCATCCAGGGGCCGAAGAGAAGAAGCCCCGCCAGCATGGCCAGGATTTTGGGGATGAAGGTGAGGGTCTGCTCGTTGATCTGGGTCGTGGCCTGGAAAAGGCTCACCAAAAGGCTCACCAGAAGACCCAGGCCCAGGACGGGGGCCGCCACCAAAACGGCGGTCACGATCGCCTGCCGCGCCAGCTCCATGGCCATCCCGTCGGTCATGTACAAACCTCCCTAAAAGCTTTCCACCAGGTTTTGGACCAGAAGATGCCAGCCGTCCACCAGGACGAAGAGCAGGACCTTGAACGGCAGCGACACCAGCACCGGCGGCAGCATCAGCATCCCCATGGACATCAGGGTGCTGGCCACCACCATGTCGATGACCAGAAAGGGTATATAGAGGATGAATCCGATCTGGAAAGCCGTCTTCAGTTCGCTGATGGCAAAGGCGGGGATGAGGGAGGTCATGGGGATCTCATCCCGGGGCACGGGGAGGGGATGGCCTCCCAGGCGAAGGAAGAGCTCCAAGTCGTTTTCCCGGGTCTCCTTCAGCATGAAATCCTTCAGGGGTCCCTGGGCCTTCTGGAAGGCTTCCTCGAAGGTCATGGTCCCATCCCGGTAAGGGACCCAGGCTTGCCCATACACCTCGTTCCCCACCGGCGCCATGATGAAGATGGTCAGGAAGAGGGCCAGGCCGATGAGGATGGCGGTGGGGGGAAGCTGGCCGGCACCCACGGCGGTGCGGGCAAAGGAAAGGACCACCAGCACCCGGGTGAAGGCTGTGGTCATCAGCAGCACGGCCGGGATGAAGACCAGGGCTGTCAAGAAATAGATGAGCTGCAGGACGGACGAGGGATTCCCCAGCACCTCTTCAGCGGCCGGCACTTGCTTGGCCTCCTTTCCTCCGGGCCATGGCCTCGGCTTCTTCCAAAGGAATCCAGCGGTTGCCTCCCAGCTCCTCCACCTCCAGGGGATCCTCCACCACGAGGAGAAGCTGGAGCCCTTTATCGGCCACGCCCAGCACCAGGACCTTGCGGCCGACCTGCACCAGGGTCAGGGAACGGCCGCTCCCCAGGGAAAGACCTCCCAACACCCTAAGGGAGCCGGTGCTCCCCATCCCCGCCCCCCAGCGCTGGAGAAAGAGGCGCAGGGACCAGAGAATCCCCAACACCACCGCCAGCGCCAGGATCACCCGCAACACGGTCCAACCGTCCACCTTCCTAGCTCCCTTCTTCCTCCGGCCCCTGGGGCACCACTTCCGTGATCCTGACGGCAAAGAGCTCGTCCAGGAGCACTACTTCCCCCTTGGCCACCAGGCGCCCGTTGACCCGCACATCCACTGGTTCCCCCGCCATCCGGTCCAGCTCCAGGACGGTGCCCGGCCCCAGCTGGAGCACCTCCCGCACCTTTTTGGAGGTGCGGCCCAGCTCCACCGTGACCTCCAGGGGCACGTCCATCACCAGGCTCAGATCCTGAAGATCCTGGGCCTCACCTGCCACCGCCTTCACCTCCCTTCAAGGGATGGCGCACCAGCACCGCCAGCCGCCGCGAGGCTTGTCCCACCGTTACGGAAAAGGTGGGTTCTCCTCCTACGCAAAGGGAAAGCTCCGCCCCGGGCCCTTGGGGAAGGGTCAATAGGTCCCCCTTTTTCAAAGAGAGGAGCTTCTCCACCGTCATGGCCACGTGGCCCACCTCCACCGTCAGGGGAACCTCCACCTGGAAAAGGTGCCTGGCCATCCTTTCCGCGGTGTTTGCCTGGTGGTTCTCGGGCTCCGCCCAAAAGCCGCCCCGGGCCGCCAGGCGAGGCAGGATCGGTTCCAGCACCCGGAAAGGAAAACAGCTCTTGAGGGCCCCCGTAAACCCGTCCACCTGCACCTGGTGTTCCACCACCAGGACGATGTCATCGGGGGCCGCCAGCTGGGCAAAGAGGGGATTGGTTTCCAGGGCCTCCACCCTGGGGGTCGTCACCACCACGGGCTTCCAGGCATCCCGCCAGGAAGCCATCATGTTCTGGAGGATCCTCCTGACCACCACCTCCTCGATGTCCGAAAGAGTCCTTCCCTCCGCCGGAACCGTCCCGGGCCCCCCCAGGAGGCGATCCAGCATGTAGAGGGCCAGGCGGGGATCGAGGCTCCAGCCCATACGCTGGGGCAAGGGGAGAACCGACGTGACGGCCAGGATGCTCTTTTCGCCCAGCTCTTGGCTGAACTGGCGGTAGCTCATCTGCATGGCGGTGACGGTGCGCACCTCCACCCAGGAGCGCAGATGGGCGGAAAACATGGTGGTGGCGCCCCGGGCAAAGCCCTCGTGGAGCATGAGGATGGTGCGGAGCTGGTCCTTGGAAAACTTGTCCGGCGCCCGAAAGTTGTAGGGACGCACCGCGCCGCCGGGACGGGTCTTCATCCTTCCACCTCCTCTCACTGGATCAACAAGCGGGGAAAATAGATCTTCTGCACCGTGCCCGGCCCCAGAATAGCCTCCAGGGCCGCCTGCAACTTTTCCTTCAAATCCGTTTCCCCCTGGGGACGTTGCAACTCTGCCGCCGTGAAGCTCCTCAAGGTAGTGTTGATAGCATCCTTCAGAGCTGCCTTTTCCTCCCCGACCTTCTGTTCCATCCTCACCCCCTGGAGCACCAGGATCACCTGCGCCTGGATGTAGCGCTTCTGGTCGAGGTCCGCCAGGTTGGTGGTAAACTCCCCCATGTCCACCTGGACCAGCGGCGGTGCTTTGGGTCCTTTCCCTTGCATCTGGAACCAGACGAACCCCCCGCCCAAAAGGACCAGGATCACCAGAATCAACGCCCAAACAATCCCTTTACCTTTGCCCATCTCCAACCTCCCCGTAGGGTGGGGGAGGCCCGCAGACCTCCCCCCCGCCTCCTACCGTTTCAGATTGGCCAGTTCATGGAGCATCTCGTCCGCCACCGTGATGACCCGGGCGTTGGCCTGAAAGCCCCGTTCCGTGGTGATCATGGTGGTGAACTCATGGGCCAGATCCACGTTGGACATTTCCACGGTGCCGGGAAGGATGCCGCCCCGTCCCCCGGTGCCGGCGCCACCGATGTCGGGACGCCCCGAGTTGGCCGTCTCCGCGAAGAGGCTGCCGCCCTGCCGCTCCAGCCCTGCGGGGTTGGCGAATTGGGCCAGGGCGATCTGCCCCAGAACGGCCGTGCGCCCGTTGGAAAAGCTCCCGCGGACGATCCCCCCATGATCGATGTTGACCGCCGTCAGCTGGCCCGGCCCATACCCGTCCGCCCGCCCGAAGAGGTCGGTGAACATCGCCATCTGCCGCAAGGACCCCAGATCCAGGTTGAGGTTCATGGCGGCCGCCCCCCCGCCGGGGTTGAAGGCGAAGGCCAAGGTGGTGTTGGCCGTCGGCACACCGCTGCTGTCGAACGTGAGGGGAGCGCTGCTCTGGGCCAGAAGGTTCCCCGCCTCATCCGTCACCTGGACGTCCCACTCGCCCGGGTTGGCCGTGGCCGTGAACTCCAGGATCAAGACATGGGTGGCCCCCAGGGAGTCGGTCACTGCCACCGACATGTTGAAGGTATCCCCCGGCTGGGAACGGGCGTCCAGGTTCCCCAGGACCTGGATGGCAGTAGAAGCTTGTCCGGGGAGGGTCTGGTTCAGCTGGACCAGAAGAGGCTTCAGATCCCCCACCCCCTGGGTGATGTTCCCGGCGCTGTCCGCCAGCCATCCCAGGACCCGAAAGCCGTCGGGGTTCACCAAGTTCCCCTGGGAATCGAAACGGAAAGCTCCTGCCCGGGTATAGAAGCGGCCCCCGGGACCCTCCACCATGAAGTAACCGTCGCCCTCGATGCTGAGATCGGAGGCTACCCCCGTCATCTCGGCGCTTCCCCGGGTGGCGATGGTGTCGATGGCCACCGTCTGCACCCCCAGGCCCACCTGCAGGGGATTGGTGCCCCCGATGCCCCGCTGGGGCGCCCCTGCCCCCCTCAGGGTCTGGGCCATGGTTTCGGCGAAGGTCACCCGGCTGGCCTTGAAACCGGCTGTATTGGCATTGGCGATGTTGTCCGCCACCACGTCCATCCGCAGCTGGTGGTTTTGCAGCCCCGACACGCCCGCATAAAGTGCCCGCATCATCTTCCTTGTCCCTCCTTTTCTTGATAGGAACCGGCCCCCGCCGTGCGGTCCGGCCGTCCTCCCTGCCAGATCACCGCCGTGTCGATATGGGTGAAGACGCCTCCCTGCCATCGTTCCGGCGGAATGGCCGTGATCACCTTCCGTTCCGGCACATCCACGATGTAAGCCGCCCGCTCCGTCAGCAGAAGGGCTTCCCGGCCTCCTCTTCGTTGGGCTTCCTGGAAGGCTCCCGCCAAGGCTTTCCCCTCCTGCCCCCTCAGGTCGATTCCCGCCTGGGCCAGCCGCTTTTCCGCATGGCGGGAAAGGGTCAGCTCCCAGAGCTGGGCAAACCCCCTCACCTCGTCTTCCCGTCTCTCCTGGTGCAAAGGCCTTAGCCCCTGCCCATCAACCCCCTTGAGGGGTCCCGCCGTCATCGCCGCTGCCTCCTTTCTCCAGCGCCCCCGGCAGCGCCTGAATCTCCTGCCGGATGGCCTGCAGCTGCTCGATCATGCTAAAAAGGGCCAGCTGATTGACGAAGTCCATCTGATTCTGGGGCTGGAGAGGGTTCTGATACTTCAGCTGGGCCACCAGGAGCTGCATGAAGGTGTCGCTTCCCATCTTGGCCAGCTTGTCCGCCACCGCCCCCGGCTGCACCCCGGCTCCTGCCCCCGCCGGATTGATTTCCACCGTTCCACCTCCTTACATCCCGCCTTCACATGCGCCACTCCACGCCATCGCCCCGGACCCTTCCCCGGCGGGGATGGGTAAGCCCCTCACCGGCGCTTCTTCGCTGGAACCCGTCGCCCCCCTGGTGGAAGGGAGGGGGATTCCCCCCGGCGGAAGGGTGGAAAGCTCCTGACCCGGCGGCACTCCCCCCCGATCCCTGGGGAACCCAGTCCACCTGACTCAGGGCAAAGCCCCGCTGCTGCAAGCCCACCTCCAGCTCTTTCACGGCGTCCCGCAGCCACTGCAAGGCTTCCGCCTGACCCTCCACCCGGGCCCCCACCTGGGCTCCTTTGAGCTCCACCTCGATATCCAGGGTCCCGAGGCTTCCCGCCGCCACTTGGCCCCGCCAGCTTTGCCCCTCGCCCCGCGGCAGGATGCCGGCGGTGCCCACCTCGGGTTCTTCCCTCACCTCTGGGCTTATCTCTGGGGAGGAAGGAGGGCTTTCCGCCGCCCTGGCCGGGTCCCGGAAACCCAACCCCGGGGACGGGAAGAGGGTAGGGGCCGCCCCCGCTTCCGGACGAGCCTCCGGCGAGGGACCTGCGGCCTTCCCTGGGAGGGTCTGGGGTTCAGGTTTGCTAGCCAAGACCTCCTGGCCGTCCCCCTCTTCCGCTGCGGGAAGCTCAGGTCCCCGGATCACGGGGAGGGTGATGGGCCCTGGGAGAACTGGGGGAGAAGACATGGGGACGATCTTACCGGGTCCCCGGGCCGGCTCCCACCCCGAGCTCCTTTCGCCCGCCGAGACGAACCCTACCCGGGAAGGAAAAGGTGCCGCCAAGGGTCTGGAGACGGGAGGCTCCTTGGCCCCCTCCGCCCCGGATGGGGAGGCCGCCTGGCTTTTCTCCGCTTTTTGCGCCCCAGGATCGTTGAAAAGAGCCTGTCCTTTCCCCAGCCCTTCCCGCTGGATCACCTCTGGAGGGGCCGGGAAGGCTGCCCTTTCCCCTTCGTCCGGCGCCGCCGCCTCAGGAGAAAGACCCTTTCCCGGGGAAGCGGGAGCAGAACCAGCAGGCAAACCGCCCTCCAGCTCCTGGGGCTGGAAAAGGGCCGCCAAGAGGGCCGCGAGCCAGTCGGCTGCTGGAGGATTCCCTTCCTTGGTCCCTATTCTGACGTCTCCCTGGGGAGAAGACGCACCGGTCACCATCATGGCCATATCCACTTATGCATCACCTCCTTTCCAGCGCAGAATCGCGGCTTCATCCAGCGCCTTTTGCTCCTCGGAAAGAACCCTTATCCTGGCTTCCTCCCGGGCCCTTTCCGCCAACCGCTCATAGGTCCTCACAACCCTGCGGGCCCCGCGCCACTCCTTTTCCTTTTCCGCCCGCTGGGTCTGCCGTTCCCGGTAACGTTGACGAAGCGCCCCTGCTTGCCTGCGGGCAGCGTGGGTGCTGCGCCAGGCTTCCTCCAGGTGGCTCCCCGGCATCCCTTCCCTCAACCCGGCCTTCCAACCCGCCTCCTCTTGCTGCGCCCGGGCTTCCCCTTCCCGCCACTGGCCCAGGGCTTCCTTCTCCCGAGCCGCTGCTCCCTGGAAGGAAAGGGACGCCATCTTTTCCCGGATTTCCGCCACCTTTTGCAGCCGCCGCCAGCGCTGTGGCCCCTTCATGTGGCATCCCCTCCCAGGACGTGGGCCAGCGTCTCGGGGCCGGGAGGTTCTTCGAGGGACTGGCGCAGGAAGGCCAGGAGCCCCGGCCGCAGGGCGACGGCCCGGTCGATGGCCGGATCCCGGCCTTCCTGATAGGCACCGATGTGGATGAGATCCTGGGCGTCCCGGTAGGTGGCGAGGATCCGGCGAGCTTCTCCCGCCCAGCGGAGCTCTTCGTCGCTGGCCACCTTGGGCATCAGGCGGCTGAGGCTTTCCAGGATATCCACGGCAGGAAAGTGATTTTCCTGCGCCAGGCGCCGCGAAAGGACGA
>JASBVX010000039.1 GCA_029960865.1 Bacillota bacterium
CCGCCAGACCTCCTCCTACCACCATCACGTCGGCCTCCACGGTTCCACCTCCCTGGGTTCGTATTCGATGCGAAAGGTCATCTGGGGAAAGCGCAGGGGAAGCTCCAGGAGCCGGTGGATGAAGAATCCGGTGGAAAGGCGCTCCCGCCACGAAGAGAGGGACCATCTCAGGTGAACCCGGAATTCCCGGTCGGGGAGCTCCGCCGCCAGGAAGGAGAGGACAGCTTCCATGGCGTTCACCACGCCCCACATCTGGGAAAAGGGGAGGACGAAATGATGGGGCGCCTTGCGATGGGGAGGCTGCAGCCTTTGCAGGGCGAGGGTCACGTAGACCCCTTCTTCGCCCACCGGTTCCTGGGGCCGCACGAAATAGAGGTCCACCTCTTTCCCTTCGTGCTCCTGGATATAGTCCAAAAGTTCCTGAGTCGTCTGGAACGAGTCCTCGAAGGCCAGGTCGGGATTGCGGAAGAAACGGGCCGCCAGGATGCCGAGGAGGATGAGGACAACCGCTGTCACGCTCCAGAGGATGAGGCCGTGGATCTTGTGGTAAGCCACAAAGATGAAGGCGGCGGTGAACACCACCAAAATAAAGGCGTTTTTCACCATGCCGGTGCGATAAGCCCGCATGACTTCCGATCCTTGGGTGAAGCGGAAAGTAAGGAGCCCCAGGAGGTTGAAAATGAAGCTGGCCAGAAGGCCCACGGCAAACATATCGGCCACCACGTTGGCGGAACCCCGGGTCACCAGGAGAAGAGCCGTGAAGGTGGCGGAGAGGAAGAGGACGATGACGTAATGGATGCCGTAGCGGTTGGTCCGGAGGAGAATTTCAAGGCCATAGCGCTCCGCCATGACGGAAAGGAGCTCGGTGCCCCCCACAAAGGCGGTGTTCATGGCAAAGGCCAGGGCGAGGGCTGCCGCCAGCACCATGAAGACGCCGAAGATTTCCCCGCCCACTTCCAGGGCGAAGGCGGCCACCAGCCCTTCCACATGGGCGGCAGGGTTCTGGACCTGGGCCAGGGCCAGGATGCCCACCAGGGGAATGAGAAGGCCGTTCAAAATGACCAGGAAGATATAGGCCTTGCGGATCTCCTTCCAGCTCTCCACCAGCTTCTGGGTCTGCAGGACCGTTTCGATCCCCGAGTAGGAGAGGATGACAAACCCGATCCCCGCGACTCCGGCGGAAATCCCGTGGACGAGGCCTCCTTCGATAAGGTGCTGGAAGGGAACCACAAACCCTTCCCGCAGGAGGGCGATGTGGGAAGGGGTCAGGGAGACGGCCCCCAACGCCACACCGGCCGCCAGAACGGTCCCCAAAAAGAGAAAGACCCCGAAGGTGGTCCACACGTTGGCCCGGATCCCGATGATGTTTAAAAAGGCCAAAAACCAGATGATGAAGAGCTCCAGGGGCAGTTTCGCCCCTTCGGGGATGGGGATAACGGTGGAGAAGTTCTGCACGGCGCTGATGCTGGAAAGGGCCGCCATGTTGATGTAGTCCACCAGGATGGAGGCCACCGCCACCAGGGAAAGGATGGGGCCGAAGACCAGGTAGGTGATGGTGTAGACGCCGCCCCCCTTATGCTTGAGACCTTCCAGGATCTCGGCGATCTCCGTCATGGAAAAGGCGTAGAGGGCCACCAAAATGGCCGCCACCACCAGGTAGAACATGGCGTCGTAGCCGATGTAGCGGTAGGCTTCACCAGGACCGTAGAAGACGCTGGCCAGAAGGTCCATCATGGCGATGGCGGAAACGCCCACAAATCCTACGAAAACGTGGCCGCCTTTGCGATAGGTGACACCGCGCCTGAATGCCAGGAGAACCATGGAACCCACGAAAAAGATGACGGTCGCGATGAGGGCGTAGGCCTTCAAGTCCACAGGCGATCTCCTTTATGTCTTTTTCTTCATCTCTGCAGTTTCCCGATCCATCTACCATAGAGCCAGGGGTGAAGATTGTGCATCGAGAGCTAATCTACTTCATCTGCACCGGGAACTCCTGCCGCAGCCAGATGGCGGAAGGTTTCGCCCGCCATTGGGTAGACCAGCGCTATGAGGTGTTGAGCGGGGGCCTCTCCCCCTCCTTTGTCCATCCCCTGGCCATCCGGGTGATGGCAGAAGTGGGCATCGACATCTCCCATCAAACGTCCGATCCCATCGACCTAAAACGCCTGCGGGAAAGCAAGGTGGCCATCACCCTTTGCGGCGATGCGGAAGAAGCCTGCCCCGCCACTCCCCCCCAGGTCAGGAGGGATCACTGGCCTCTGCGGGATCCGGCCCGAGCCACCGGTTCTGAAGAAGAGGTGTTGCAAGTTTTCAGGGACGTGCGGGATGAGATCGCCGGCCGGGTGAAAAAGCTTCTCGAGGAATTGGGCTGACCCTTTCCCCTCGTTCTTTCCCCGCCTATCTCCGGCCCTTCCGGTATCCTGGGGAAGGGAGGAATGGCGTTGATCTACGAATGGCGGGAATACCGGGTGGCGCCGGGGAAGATGCCGCCCCTTTTGCAACGGTTTCGGGAAGTCACCCACCGGTTCTTCGAAAAGCATGGGATCCGGGTGGTGGGGTACTGGGAATCGGAAGTGGGGGGAGAAACCGACACCCTCTACTACCTGGTGGCGTGGGAGTCCATGGCCCAAAGGGAGACCAAGTGGCGAGCCTTTGCCACCGATCCCGAATGGATAGCCGCCAAGGCGGAAACGGAGAAGGAAGGGCCCTTGGTTCTGAGCATCCATAACCGCTTCCTTCGTCCTACCGATTTTTCTCCTTTACCGTAGAAGAACAAAGTAAAACGGTTGTGGGGACCGGCTTTTTTCCTCACCGCCGGGAACGGGGATCCATGATGTCCCGCAGGGCATCCCCCAGGAAGTTAAACCCCAGAACGAAGAGAAGGATGGCCAGGGCCGGAAAGGTGGCGATCCACCACTGGGTTTGGAGGTACATGCGGCCGTCGGAGACCATCCGCCCCCACTCAGGGGTGGGGGGCTGGGCTCCAAAGCCGATGAAGGAAAGGCCTGCCGCAATGAGAAGGACGGCTCCCATGTCCAGGGTGGCCTGGACCATCAAAGGGGTCAGGGCGTTGGGAACGACGTGGCGGAGGAGAAGGCGCCCGCTGGACTGGCCGGCGGCCCGACCCGCCTCCACGAATTCCCGCTCTTTCAGGCTCAGGACCTGGCTCCTGGCCAGCCGCGCATAGATGGGCCAGTAGGTGATGGAGATGGCGATGAGGGCATTGGTGAGGCTGGGCCTTAAGATGGCGGCGATGGCCATGGCCAGGATCAGGCTGGGAAAAGCCAAAAACATGTCGGTGATCCGCATCAGGATGTCGTCCCAGATGCCGCCCCACCATCCCGCCAGAAGGCCCACCAAGGTGCCGATCCCGCCCGCCACCAAGACGATGGTCAAAGCGGAGGTGAACGCGATGCGGGAGCCCCAGAGAATCCGGCTCAAGATATCCATCCCGGTGTCGTCGGTGCCCAGGAGATGCTGGGCGCTGGGAGGCTCCAAGATGGCGTCCAGGTTGGGCTGGGTGGGGGAATAGGGGGCGAAAGAGGGACCCACCAGGGCCATCACAAGGAAGAAACTGATGATGAGGATCCCCGCCATCGCCAAGGTGTTCCGCCGTGTCAAGCGCCAGGTCTTCAAGATCAGGTCCTCCTCAGCCGTAGTGGATGCGGGGATCCAGGTAGGCGTAGCTGATGTCCACCAGCAGGTTCACCAGGGAGTAGATGAGGGCCGCCACCAGGGTGACCCCCAGAACGGCAGGGACATCGATCTGGGTCACGGAGAGGGTGGCGTAACGGCCAATGCCCGGCCAGGCAAAGATGGTTTCCGTCAAAACGGCTCCTTGGAGAAGGCCGCCAAAGGCAAGGCCGATGACCGTCACCGTGGGGATAAGGGCGTTCCGCAGCGCATGGCCCAGGATCACCGTTCTTTCCGGCAGGCCTTTGGCCCGCGCCGTCCGCACGTAGTCGGCATGGAGGACCTCCAGAAGGCTGCTCCGCAGCATGCGGGCGATGATCCCGGCGCTGGACCAGCCCAGGACCGAAGCCGGCATGATGAGATGATGGAGGCCATTCCAGAAGGCGGTCCAGTGAGCGGTCAGGAGGGCATCCAGGACCACCATCCCCGTGATCCGGGGAGGCGGCACCACATAGCTGCTGAGCTGACCCGGACCCGGCATCCACCCCAGCTTGACGTAAAAGACGGCCAGAAACACCAGGGCCACGAAAAAGACGGGGAGGCTCACCCCGCCCAGGGCCAGGATCCTGGCCACATGGTCGGGCCAGCGATTGTGGTAGACGGCAGACACGATGCCCGCCGGCACCCCCAGGAAAATGGCCACCAGCATGGCGGCCAAGGCCAGTTCCATGGTGGCGGGCAGGTAGCGGGCCAGGTCTTCCGCCACCGGCCGCTGGCTGGCGATGGAGGTCCCCAGGTTTCCCTGCAGGAGGTTCTCCATGTAGATGCCGTATTGAGTCCAAAGGGGCTTATCCAGCCCAAGCTCCCGGTAGACCTTGTCCACCAGTTCCTGGGGAGCCCGGTCCCCTACCAGGGCCAGTACCGGATTGACGGGCACCACATGGGTGAGGACGAAGGTGATGGCCGTCACCCCAAAGAGGACCAGGACCATCAGGGCTAACCGCCGCAGGATATAGGACCAGAGGCCCAAGGCACGACCTCCTGTAGGCAAGGAGAGGGCAGCAGGTCCCCCTTGCGGACCTGCTGCCCCCCGCCCTTACGGATTCTTTTTCATTTGCCAGTAGGCGACGCCGTTGACGGCATCGTACACGAAGTTCTGGAGTTTGCCGGAATACACCCGCACCTCATAGGGCTGATAGAGGATGGCAAAGGGTCCCGTCTCCGCCAGAAGGTCGTTGAACTGGGCGTAGAGGGCCGCCCTTTCCGGGGTGTTCTCCAGCTTGGCTGCCCGCTGGACGAGATCGGAAAGGGCCTGGTCCTCGTCCTGGAGGCGCCAGATGAGGGATTTCTGCTGGTAGTCGCCAAAGGGAGCGGCAAAGGACTGGGGATCGGGGTAGTCCATGCCCCACGCCGCCAGAATCATCTGCACCTTGTGGGCCCGGTACTCGGTGTACATCTGGGCCGATTCCAGCTGCCGGATGTTGACGGTGATGCCGATGTCCGCCAGGTTGGCCTTGATGACGTTGGCCAGGGATCCCGCCGGGATGCCTCCCGCCACCGTGCCGTTGCTGGTCAGGAGTTCCACCTCAAAACCGTTGGGGTATCCCGCCTGGGCGAGAAACTCCTTGGCCTTGGCCACGTCCCGCTGGAAATAAACTTGGTCGCTGTACCCGAAGATGCCCTGCGGAATGGCCACCTGCAGGGGTGCCCCCATGCCCTTCAGGAGCTTTTGCACGATTCCCTCGTAATCGATGGCGTACTTGATGGCGTTGCGGCATTCCGCTTTGGCAAGGCAAGGCACGTTTTTGACGTCCATGCCCACATAGGTGAGGGAGAAGGCCGGCGCCTTGAAGACCTTCAGATTGGGGTCGTTCTGGACGCTTTCCACCTGGGTGGCCGTCAGGTTTTCGGCGATGTCGGCTTCTCCGGTGCGCAGCATGTCCAAACGGGCCGAGGCCTCAGGGATATGTTTCCAGATCACCCGCTTGATGGCGGGCTCCCCTTCCACGTAATTGGCGTTGGCCACAAACTCCATCTGGACATCCTTGGTCCAATCCTTCAGGACGTAGGGGCCGCTGCCGGCGGAGTGGTTGTAGAGCCAGCCGGTGCCGAAATCCCCGTCTTTCTCATTGGCCTGGACCTCCTGGCTATCCACGATCCCCACCACCGTGTTGGCCATGACGGCCAAAAAGGCACCAGGGCTGAAGGGTTCGGGGAGGTCGATGGTCACCGTGTAGGGATCCACCGCCTTCACCAGGTCCTTCACGTTGGTGTCGTCGATGCCCAGCTGGGTCACCAGCCAGGCGGCCGGGTCGTTGGGGATGCTGACGGCCCGCACGAACGTGTACACCACGTCATCGGCCGTCAGCTCACGGCCGGTGGAGAATTTGATCCCTTTCTTCAGGTGAAAGGTCCAGTGGAGCCCATCGGGAGACATGTCCCAGCTTTCCGCCGCATCTCCCACGGGGGTCTCGGTATTCCCCGCCGGGAACTTCACCAGCCTCTGGTACATCAGGGTGGCTGCGCTGACGCTGGGGGTCTCATAGGCCACTTGCGGATCCAGGGTCACGGCACTGCCGATCTCTCCCGCCAAAATAACGGTATCCTGCCGGCTATATTGGCCGGGGGCGGGGGATCCGGCATCGCCCGCCGGGGTCGTCCCACCGCCGCCGCAAGCGGCCAGAAGGAGGGCTCCCGCCGCGAAAAGGGCCAGGAACGCCGCTTTGGGTCGTTTCATCGCTGTCTGCCTCCTCATTAAGTCTTTTCAATGCTCCTTCATATTTCGTCACCAAAGGTCGATTCCCTTCCACAGGCCGTGGGGGCGACCTTCTCCCCTCAACTCGCCAAAATGCGACGCAAAAAGGCCTTGGTGCGTTCGTGCTCCGGTTCCGTGAAAAACTTTTCCGGCTCTGCCTCTTCCAGGATTTCCCCCTGGTCCATGAAGATGACCCGGTCGGCCATCTCCCGGGCAAAGCCCATCTCGTGGGTGACCACCATCATGGTCATGCCTTCTTTGGCCACATCCTTCATGACGGCCAGAACCTCCCCGATAAGCTCAGGATCCAGGGCTGAGGTGGGCTCATCGAAGAGCATCAGCTTGGGCTCCATGCCCAGGGCCCTGGCGATGGCCGTCCGCTGCTGCTGCCCTCCGGAAAGCTGGGACGGGTAGTTTTGCAGCTTGTCGCCCAGGCCCACCTTCTCCAGGAGCCTTTTGGCCTTCTCCCGGGCCTCGTCCCGCGGCACCTTCTTCACCGTCACCAGCCCCTCCATGACGTTTTCCAAGGCCGTCATGTGAGGAAAGAGGTTGAAGCGCTGGAAGACCATGCCGATCTGGGAACGAAGCCGATTCATGTCCTGTTCCTTTACCGGCACCTTGCGGCCGTTGGGGAGGGTGCGAAAGCCCACCGGCTGCCCCAGGACGAAGATCTCCCCTTCGTCGATAGGTTCCAGGTGGTTCACGCAGCGCAAGAGGGTGCTTTTCCCCGATCCGCTGGGACCGCAGATGACCAGGACCTCCCCTGGAGCCACCGAGAGATGGATATTTTTGAGGACGTGGAGGGAACCGAAGTACTTCTCGACGCCTTTCATCCGGACCACTGGCTCCGTCACTTTTCGTACACCTCCAGCCGCTTTTCCACGTAGTTGCCGATGGTGGTAAAGACCGTGGTCAGGAGAAGGTAGATGAGGGCCGCCAGAAGGAAAGCGTCAAAAGGGCGGAAGGTGGAGGAACTGTAGATGCGGGCCGTGCGCATGAGTTCCACCAGGCCGATGACCGACACCAGGGATGAATCCTTCAAAAGAGCCACGAATTCATTGATGAGGGGTGGCGTGAGGCGGCGGTAGGCCTGGGGGATGATGACCCGGCGCATGGCCTTGGCATAGGACATCCCCAGGGCCCGGGCCGCTTCCATCTGGCCTTTGTCGATGGAAAGGATGCCGGCGCGGATGATCTCGGTGATGTAAGCGCCGGCGTTCACCGAAAGGGCGATCGCTCCCGATTCGAAACGGCTGAGGGTGATGTCGAACTGGTTGAGGCCAAAATGGACCAGGTAGATCTGGACCAGAAGGGGCGTCCCTCTGATGGCCCAGGTATAAAGGCTGGCCAGGCGTTTGAGGCCGGCGGTGAGAAGGGTTTTGGCGGCGCCGATTTTGGCCAGGGCCGCCAGCAGGCCCAAGAGAGTGCCCGATATGACGGCCACCACCGTCAGCTCGATGGTGACCACCGCCCCGATCAGGTAATAGGGAAGGTAGGCCGCCCAGAAGTCCCAGCTGGTCATACGGCCGGCCGTATCCAGAAGAAAGAGCCATAGGTGATTCATCTCATTACCCCCATAAAGGGGCCGGCCGCGAGGATCCCCCCGGCCGGCCCGTCTTTCTTCCGAAATCGCGGGGGATTACTGACCCCCCATCTTCCACTTGGCCTTCAGCTGATCCAGGGTGCCATCCTGCTTGATCTGCTGCACCACCTTCTCCACTTCCGCCTTCAGGTCAGGGGCCTTCTTGTTGACGGCGATCCCCACCGGCGCCGTGTCGAATTCCTGGCCTACCATTTCGTATTTGTCCGGCTCGATGAGGATGTAGTAGGCCGCCACCGGGGTGTCCAGGATGGTGGCATCGGCCCTGCCGCCGCTGACCTCCAGGAGGGCCGACTCGAAATCGTCATAGGTAATGACGTTGGCCCCCGCAACCCGCCGGGCTGCCGTTTCATTGGTGGTCCCGATCTGCACCGCCACCGTCTTACCCGAAAGATCATCCAAGGAGTGGATGTTCTTAGGGTTCCACTTGGCCACCACGATCCAGAGACCCTGGTCCAGGTAGTGGACGAAATCCACTTCTTTGGCCCTGTCATCGGTGATGTTCATGCTGGACATGACCAGGTCGAAGTTCCCCTGCTGCAGGCTGGGGATGATCCCTTCCCATTCGGCCGGGATCCACTGGACCTCCAGGCCCATGCGCTTGCCGATCTCGTTCCCTAGGTCGATATCGAAGCCGAGGAGGTTGCCGGCTTCATCCCGGTATTCCATGGGTGGATAGGTATCATCGGTCCCGATCCGCAGGACTCCCCGTTTCTTCACCGCATCCAACCCGAACTTGCTGTCGGACGTTCCACAGCCCGCCAGCGCCACCAATAGAGCCGCCACCTCCAACCAGACCCAAACCTTCCGCATTCTCCGACTCCTTCCTTCACCTTTGCTAACATGAAGTCGCATGGTGGGAAGGTTTCCGCATGGGGTTCCAGATTCCTGCCGGATTACAAGAAATTCCATGGTTTTTAAGGAGGGAAAGGCCGATGCCGGCTAGAAATGTGG
>JASBVX010000040.1 GCA_029960865.1 Bacillota bacterium
CCTCACCCTGGCCTGCCTTTCCGCCATGGGCGTCTTCCTTCTCTTGCGCCATCCCCCGGGCGCCGGCGAAGCCTTGCCCTTCCTGGCCGTGGTCCGCCGCCTGGGCCCCCCCTGGAGCATCGCCTACCAGGCGGTCCTCCTGGCGGCGCTGGTGACCACTGCCCTCTCCAGCCAGGTGGCCCTCCAGCAGCGCCTCCGCCTCTCCTCCCCCCTGGCGGCCCCCCTGCCCCTTCTTGTGGCGGTGCCCCTGGCTTTCTTGGGACTTCCTTGGATCGTACGCCGTCTCTATCCCTTGGCTGGGGCTGCCAGCCTGGCCATCCTCGTCTTCCTCCTCTGGCCAAAGCGTTCCTGAGGGAAAACATGGCCCTGGAAAGCCAAAGGTGTACGCTATAAGCAGGAGGTCCGCCCTTTTTGCCACAGCCACTCCAGATCGGCCAGAGGGTAAAGCTCCGCCGACCTCATGCCTGCGGCGGAGATGAATGGCAGATCTTTCGCGTCGGAGCCGACGTCGGCCTGCGCTGCCTCACATGCGGGCGCCGCCTTCTCCTCCCCCGGGGTCAGTTGGAGCGCCGCATCGTGGCCATTTCCCCGCCTGATCTTCCCGACGCCTAGGATCCTTTTGCAGCCGCCTTGCCTTTGCTATAATCGCAGGGTACACCTAGGACCTTCCTGCCCGCCCCCATGAGGCGCGGGCCGATGCTCAAAGGAGGGAGGTGCGTGGATGCGCGCCTACGAGATGATGTATATCGCTCGCCCTGATCTCTCCATCGAAGACATGGAAGATGTGGCCCGACGTTTGGCAGAACTGGTCCTCCGCCATGGGGGTAATGTCCATTCCCTGGAGCCCTGGGGACGTCGCCGGCTGGCTTACGAGATCGCAGGGTACCGCGAAGGCCTTTATTTCCTCATGCTCTTTGAGGGCTCTCCGGACTTGCCCAAGGAGCTGCAGCGCATCGTGGGGCTGACCGACAAAGTCCTGCGGGGGCTGGTGGTCCGGCTGGAAAAGGGACTTCCTCAGAAAGAGGACCTGCCTGCCGAGGCTCCGGAAGCTGCTGAAGAAGAAACCGCGGCGCCTCAGGTGGAAGCCGGCACCGAGGAACCTGTTTCGCCGGCATAAGGGAACCGGCGAAGGGAGAGACAGCCATGCTCAACGTGGTGGTCCTGATCGGCCGCTTGACCCGGGACCCGGAGCTGCGGTATACCGCCTCCGGGACGCCGGTAGGTCGCTTTTCCCTGGCGGTGGACCGGCCTTTCTCCAATGCGCAGGGCGAGCGGGAAACCGACTTTATCGACATCGTCGTCTGGCGGCAGCTGGCGGAGACCTGCGCCAATCACCTGGGAAAAGGGCGGCTGGTGGCGGTCACAGGCCGGCTCCAGATCCGCTCCTACGACACCCAGGACGGTCAGCGGCGCCGCGTGGCGGAAGTGGTGGCCGACGACGTACGTTTTCTGGATCGCCCCCGGACAGGGGGAGGAAATTCCGGCGATGACTTCGGGGATGATCCTTCGGTGGAAGACGACATCCCCTTTTAAAGAGGAGGCATTTCCTTGGCGAAGAAAGATCGCAAACGCAGGAGGAAGGTCTGCGCCTTTTGCGTGGATAAGATCGACTATATCGACTATAAGGACACCAGCCGTTTGCGGCGGTATATCAGTGAGCGGGGAAAGATCTTACCCCGGCGGGTTACCGGCAACTGCGCCAGGCACCAGCGGCAGCTGACCACCGCCATCCGGCGGGCGCGGTTCATAGCCCTCTTGCCCTATACCATTGAATAGAACCCCCCGGAAATCTCTAAAGACGGGCGGTGGATAGCGGTGCCTGCGCGGCGATTGGTGGACGGCGCCCTGATGGCGGCCCTGACGGTGGTCCTGGCCCTTGTGGCCTTCTATGTCCCGGTGCTGGGCAGCATTTTGCTCTTCGTGCTCCCTGCCCCGGCCGCGGCCCTGACCGTTCGGTGGGGGCTGGGTATAGCCCTGGCCAGCATCGTGGTGGCGGGGGTTACCTTGGGGCTGCTTCTCGGGCCTGTGCAAGCCCTCGGGCTCGTCATCGTGTTTGCCTTCATGGGATTGGCCCTGGGCTGGGGGTTGCGCCGCGGCTGGAGCGGGGGGACCACGATCCTTCTGGGGGCCGTGGCGGCTCTTTTGTCGGTCGTCTCGGCCTTGGCCTTCTCCAAACTCTTCCTCCATGAAGATGCCCTGACGGTTGGTCTCAACCAGACCCGATCCCTTCTGGAGACGATGGTCGCCACGGGTCCCACCTACGTGCGAGACGGGGCCCAGAGCCTTTTGCTCGCGTTGGACAACCTCGCCACCGATCCCCTCCTCTGGGTGCTTCCCGGTGCCGGGGCCCTTCTCTTTCTCTCCTTCCTCTATTACGCGGCCATGACTCCCCTTTTGCGCCGGCTCCACATCCAGGTGCCGGCCCTTACCCCCTTCGCCGCCTGGACCGTTCCCCGCTGGATGGCGTGGGCCTGGTTTTTCACCCTTTTGCCCCTTCTCTTTCGCTTGCCTGTGCAGCTGCAATGGCTGGCCCAGGCCAGCTCCTTGGCCTTCTACCTCTTTTTGTTCGCGTTTCTTGTGATAGGGACGTCGGTGTTGTACTTTTACCTTAGAAACTGGCGGGTCTCGCCCTATCTCGCCTACCCCCTCGCCATCCTGGTGGCGGTGACGCCGTTCTGGGAGCCTTTTCTGGCCCTGGCAGGCGTATGGGAAACCTTGTTCGGTCTAAGGGCTAGGGTGTTGCAAAAGCAGGAGCCGGGCCAGGGCCTGCGGGCAGAGGTAGGAGAAGAAGCCAGCGCCGCCCTTTTGGCCCTCTACCGGCCCTTCCTGGGGCCACCCCCTCCAAAGAAGGAGGCACCATCCAGGAGCGCGGAGAAAAAAGATGCCCCCGCGGGGGAGAAGGAGCCCCGGACCCGCCTCACTGCGGGCAAGCGCCGCAAACTGAGGAAGCGGAAGCGGTGAACGAAGGGGGGAAAACATGAAGGTCCTCTTGCTCAAGGATGTGAAAGGTCTCGGCCAAGCCGGTCAGGTGGTGGAAGTGGCGGAAGGCTACGGCCGCAACTACCTTTTACCCAGAGGGCTCGCCGCCGACGCTACCCCCGATGTCCTCGAGGAAGTGCGCCAGAGGGAGGCGCGCAAGGAGCGGCAGCGGAAGAAGGAGCGGGAAGAGGCGCTAGCCCTGCGGCAGGCCGTGGAGGGCAAGACCTTGACCTTGCCCGCCAGGGCGGGAGGGGGCAAACTTTTCGGCAGCATCACCACCCGGGACATTGCGGCCGCCATGGAAAAGGAGTGGGGGATCAAGCTGGACAAGAAACTGCTGCGCCTGGAAAACCCCATCAAGACGCCCGGGGCCCATCAGGTGGAGGCACACCTCTATCCCGGGCTGGATGCCCGCTTCACGGTCCTGGTGGTGCCGGAAGAGGCGAAATCATGAACTCGTCACCGTCGACGGAAGACCTGCAGAGGGAGATCACCGCCCTCTACCGCATCCTCACCGACATTTACGGGCCTGACCGCGTGATCTTTAAGGCGGGCAAATTGGGAGCCCTGGGGGACGTCCGCTCAGCCGACCTCTCCCGGAGGCTGGTGGCGTTGCAAAAGCTGGTGTATGACGACCCCACGTTGGATGAGGCCCCTGATCCGGGGCAATACCCGCAGGTCTTGCAGGAAATGCGGGAAGCGCTGGCGGAAATCCTGGCCCGGCGATCCCTGGAAGACCAGTTAGAGCAGAAAGTCCAGGAACGGATGGCCCAAAAGCAGGAAGAGTATGTGGCGGACCTGAGGGCCCAGGTGTTGAGGGAATATAGCGCGGAAACCCCAGAGACCCGCCGAAAAAGGGAGCGGCTGGAGGAGCTGGAGAAGCGCCAGCTGCGCACTTCCGTCCTGGAGATTCTGCGGCCGAAAAGCTTGGAAGAGCTGGTGGGCCAAAAGGCGGCGGTGGAGTCCCTCCTGGCCAAGATGGCCTCTCCCTATCCCCAGCACATCCTTCTCTACGGCCCTCCCGGGGTGGGGAAGACGACGGCCGCCCGCTTGGCCCTGGAAGCCGCCAAAGGGAGGCCCCATGCCCCCTTCGGGCCGGAGGCGCCCTTTGTGGAGGTGGATGGATCCACCCTTCGCTGGGATCCCCGGGAGGTGACCAACCCCCTCCTGGGTTCGGTCCATGACCCTATTTATCAGGGGGCCCGCCACGACCTGGCGGAGGGAGGCATCCCGGAACCCAAACTGGGGTTGGTGACGGAAGCCACCGGGGGTGTCCTTTTTATCGATGAGATCGGGGAGATGGATCCTCTTTTGCAAAATAAACTGTTGAAGGTCTTGGAGGACAAGCGCGTCACCTTCGAATCCTCCTACTTCGATCCCGAGGATCCCCGGGTCCCCGAGTACGTGCGGCGCCTTTTCCAGGAAGGGGCCCCGGCCGATTTCGTCCTCATCGGGGCCACGACCCGCCATCCTTCGGAGATCAGCAATGCCCTCCGTTCCCGCTGTGCCGAGATTTTTTTCGATCCTCTGACTCCCGAGGATATCCGGGGCATCGTGGAGCAGGGGGCGGCCAAGCTCCAGATGGCCATCGAGGATCGGGCGGCGGAGGAGATCGCCTTGCGCGCTCTGGATGCCCGTAAAGCCCTCAATGTCCTGGCGGAGGCCTATGCCCTTGCCCTTTTCGCTTCCGGTGACCAGCGGCCAGCGCTGGTGACCATGGATCACGTCAGGAAAGCCTTGGCAGCCTCCCGCCTGGAAAGGGAGACTCGCCCCCTGGCTTCTTCCGAGCCTCAGGTGGGCAGAGTGATTGGCCTGGCGGTCCAGGGTTACTGGGGTTCGGCCCTGGAGATCGAAGCCCAGGCCTTCCCCGCCCGGGAGCCGGGAAAAGGCCGCCTCCGTTTCAACGAAACAGCCGGCTCCATGGCCCGGGATTCCGTCTTTACCGCCGGCACCGTCCTGCGCCGCCTGACGGGAAAGGACTTGGCTGACTACGATCTCCACGTCAACGTGGTAGGCGGGGGGAACATCGATGGCCCGTCAGCGGGAGCGGCCATCCTGGCGGCCCTCTACAGCGCCATGGAGGGGCGCCCCCTGCGCCAGGACACGGCGGTGACGGGAGAGATTTCCCTTTCGGGGCGGATCCAGGGGGTGGGCGGCATTCCTGAGAAGATCTACGGCGCCCGCCGCACGGGGGTAGTCCGGGTGCTCCTTCCCATGGGCAATGCCGCTGACGTCCCCGGCAACCCACCCCTGGACGTGATCCCCGTCGACCGGGCCGAGGAACTTCTGGATCAGCTGGTGGCCGAGGGTCGGTTCCATGGCGTCTGAACTGGTGGATCGCATCCCTCCCCAGAACCTGGATGCGGAGCAGTCGGTCCTGGGGGCCATGCTTTTGGATCGGGAGGCCCTCCACAAGGCCATGGAGAGCCTGGACGAGAAGGCGTTCTACCGGGACGCCCACCGCCTCATCTTTTCCGCCATGACCGCCCTTATGGAGCGGGGCGAGGCGGTGGATATCGTGACGGTGGGGGATGAGCTGCAGCGGCGCCAGCAGCTGGAAGCGGTGGGCGGTCGCGCCTATCTGGCGGAGCTGGCTCAACTGGTGCCTACCACCGCCAACGTGGAATATTATGCCCGCATCGTTTTGGAAAAGGCCTTGCTGCGCACCCTCATCCAGGTGTCTTCTGACATCACCCAGCGGGCCTTTGCCGCCGCGGAGGATGTGGATACCATCCTGGACTACGCGGAACGCCGCATTTTCCAGCTGACCCGGGAACGAAGGACGCGCCCCTACGCCCGCCTGAAGGATGTGTTGGTGGATACCTTCGAACATATCCAGCGGATGTTCGAAACCCGCGGCGACGTGATCGGGATTCCCACGGGCTTTCGCGCTTTGGACCGCCTCATGGCGGGACTCCACCCCTCAGAGCTCATCGTCCTGGCGGCCCGCCCTTCCCAGGGGAAGACAGCCCTGGCCCTCAATATCGCTACCCATGCGGCCGTCAGGGCCCGGGTGCCGGTCGTCATCTTTTCCCTGGAGATGGCCAAGGAACAGCTGGCCCAGCGCCTCCTTTCCTCCGAGGCGAAGGTGAGCTCCTTCAAGCTGCGCACAGGAAATCTGGCGCCAGAAGACTGGCAGCGGCTTTCGGTAGCCTTGGGCCATCTGGGCGAAGCGCCTCTTTTCATCGATGATACCCCCAATATGTCCATTCTGGAGATGAGGGCCAAGAGCCGCCGCCTCAAAGCCGATCACCACATCGGCCTCATAGTGGTGGATTATCTGCAGCTGATGCATAGCCCCGGCAAAGCGGAAAACCGCCAGCAGGAGATCTCGGAGATCTCTCGCTCCTTGAAGGCCCTGGCCCGCGAGCTCCACGTCCCTGTCCTGGCTTTATCCCAGCTCAGCCGTGCGGTGGAGCAGCGGGAGGGCCGCCGCCCTCAGCTCTCGGATCTGCGGGAGTCGGGGGCCATCGAGCAAGATGCCGATGCCGTCCTCTTCATCTACCGGGATCCCAAACTGGAGGAAGAGCGGCGGGAGGCGTCGGCGGCAGGAGGGCAGGCGCGATCCCCTGCCACCCCCGTGGAGCTGATCCTGGCGAAACAGCGAAACGGTCCGGTAGGATCGGTGGATTTGGTGTATTTTCATGAATGGACCCTTTTCGGTTCCGTCGACAAGGCTCACCCAGAAGAACGCTAGGAAGGCGAGGAACGCTCTTTGTCCACGCTCGTGGTGGTGGGAGCCCAATGGGGCGATGAAGGGAAGGGAAAGGTGACCGATGTCCTGGCGGCCACCGTGGACGTGGTGGTCCGGTACCAGGGAGGGCCCAATGCCGGCCACACCCTGGTGGTCAGGGGCGAGAAGTATAAACTGCACCAGGTTCCTGCCGGTATTCTTCATGGCAAGGAATGCGTCATCGGCAACGGTGTCGTCCTGGACCCCCAGGCCTTTTTGCAGGAACTTCAAGAGCTGCGCAGCCGGGGTGTGGCGGTGGATCGGATCCATCTCAGCCATGCGGCCCATGTCATCTTCCCCTATCACCAGTGGCTGGATGAGCTGGAGGAGGAGCGCCGGGGGGCCAACCGCCTGGGGACCACGGGGCGGGGGATTGGACCGGCCTATTCCGACAAGGTGGCCCGCATGGGGATTCGGGTGGCGGATCTTTTGCGCCCTGAAACCTTGAAGGACAAATTGGCTCGCAACCTGGAGCAGCTGAACCATCTTTTGGAGCAGGTCTATGGGGTGGAAGGCTATTCCCTGGATGAGCTCTGGGAACGTTACGTGGGCTATGGGGAGACTCTGGCGCCCTATGTGACCGACACAGCCCAGCTTTTGAATCGGGCCATTGCCAAGGGCGACCGGGTCCTCTTTGAAGGGGCCCAGGGGACGATGCTGGACCTGGATCACGGGACCTACCCCTATGTCACCTCCTCCTACCCTACGGCAGGAGGCGCCTGTTTGGGATCAGGGGTGGGACCGACTCACATCGAGGCGGCCATGGGGGTGGCCAAGGCCTACACTTCCCGGGTTGGGGATGGGCCCTTTCCCACGGAACTCAAAGACCAGGTGGGCGACTATATCCGGGAAAAGGGCGGCGAGTATGGGACCACCACCGGGCGGCCCCGCCGCATCGGGTGGCTGGATACGGTCGTCCTGCGCCATTCCAGACTGGTCAGCGGCCTCACCAGCCTGGCCCTCAATCACCTGGATACCCTCACGGGACTTCATCCCGTGAAAATGGCCGTGGGGTATCGCATCGGTGGGCAGGTGTGGGAGAGCCTCCCCCTCCACATGGAGGATCTCTTTGGGGCGGAGCCCATCTATGAGGAGTTGGAAGGCTGGGATGAGATGCCTTCCAGCTTGCGCTCCTTCGAGGACCTGCCTCTCCAGGCCCAGCGCTACGTCCAGAAAGTGGAGGAGCTTTCGGGCCTTCCGGTAGCCATGCTGTCCATAGGGCCAGGACGGGAAGCCACCCTTGTGCGCTTCGATCCCTTCAAAGCCTATACGTAAGAAAAGCCCCCGGTCGGGGGCCTTGGCTGCAGGGCGACCTTCCGCGGATGGTCCTTACGGCCTGCCTTGAGGTGAGGCGTAATCGCGGCTGCTTTCCCCCGGGGCCATCCGGGCCCGGTTCCAAGCGTTATCGGGGGGTGTGGCGGAACCCTGACCGTCGCCCCCTGGGGTGAAGGCCTGCTGCAGCATCTGCCCCATGTCCTGGGCGGTCCTGGGTAGAGAGTACATCCCCTTCTGATGGAGGAAACGGTAATACTCAAAGGCCAAGTCCAGATAATCCTGGATGAGTTGCTGGAACTGGCGCCGCAGGGGTTTGTGGGCGATCTCCAGGGTGAGATAGGTCGCCAGGGTGGCTCCGCCCTTGGCTTCGTAAAGGCCATCGGCGGCGATGATGCGATCTTCTACCCGCGAAGGGCGAGGGTTGGGCTGCCACCTCTCATGGGCCCCGGCATGGGATGCGGAAGGCATGCCCCACCCCTGAGGCGCCTGGGGGGGCTGGGGTAGCTGGGGTATCTGGGCCTGACCCTGCGCGATCTGGGCCACAAAAGCATGGTAGTGATCCCAGCAGCACTCCTGGTGTTCTCCTACAAGCCTCTGGAGGGCGGGATCTTGGACCTGCTGCAGGTAAAACCCGGTCTTTTCCACCGACATGGCCAGCTGACGGGCCATCTCCCGGATGGCCCACATCTCTGTGGGACTCAGTTGCATGGTTTCCCTTCCTTTCGCCGGTAGTATGGGTAAGGCAGGGGCGGTTTATCCGAGGAAGTCCTTGGCAACCCCGGACTCATAAGGTCGTGTCCTCGTGCCGCCTTCCTTCCGCACCACGGTTATGGTTTAAGAGCCCTTCTTCGATTGACAGGAGGACGGAAGGCAAAGTACAATGCGTATGCTTTGCGGAGGCGTGGTGTAGTGGTTAACACACCGGTCTGTCACACCGGAGATCGCGGG
>JASBVX010000041.1 GCA_029960865.1 Bacillota bacterium
CCCGCCGTTTTGCAGCACCACCGGGTGCACCATCCCCGCGCCCAGGATCTCCAGCCAGCCTGTCCCTTTGCAGGTGCTGCAGCCCCTCCCGCTGCAGACAGAGCAGGTGGCATCCACCTCCGCGCTGGGTTCCGTGAAGGGAAAGTAGGAGGGGCGCAAGCGAATCTGGGTCTTGGCCCCCAGCATCCGCCGGGCAAACTCCTCCAAAGTCCAGCGAAGGTGCCCGAAATGAATGCCCTCGTCCACCACCAGCCCTTCCACCTGATGGAACATCGGGGAGTGGGTGGCATCATCATCCCGGCGGTAGACCCGGCCTGGAGCGATCATCCGCACCGGGAGGCGGGGCGCCCGCGCCTGCATGAATCGCACTTGCACCGGCGATGTCTGGGTGCGAAGGAGGTAGCGGCCTTCTTCCACATAGAAGGTATCCTGCATGTCCCGGGCCGGGTGGCTCTCAGGGATATTCAAAAGGGCAAAATTGTAAAGGTCTGTTTCCACCTCGGGCCCGTGGGCCACCTCAAACCCCAGGCCGCCAAAAATGGCTTCGATCTCTTCCAGGACGGAAAGCAGAGGGTGCCGGTGCCCCAGGCGCAGGGGAATCCCCGGCAGGGAGACATCCACCCCTTCCCGCGCCATCTGCTCCCTTTCCCGCTGCCGCTTCACCTCCTGGCGCCGGGTCTCCAGCTCCCCTTCCAGGAGACGCTTGAGATCGTTGGCCTTTTGCCCCATGGCCTTGCGCTGGGAAGCCGGCAGGTCCGCCAAGCGGCGCAGGACCCCCGTCAAACGGCCTTTTCGGCCCAGCCAGCGCACCCGGACTTCTTCCAGCTCTTCTTCCGTCTGGGCGGCCGCCACTTCCTCCAAGGCTTCCTTCTCCAAAAGGGCTAAATCTTCGTCCACGCCAGACCTCCCCGTTCCTTCACAAAATGGCCCACGATCTTCTCCCCATGATAGCGGCTGGTTTCGATGAAGATCTTGTTGGCATCGTACCCTGCCGCCACCACCCCCGCCACGTAGAGGCCAGGAAGGGGCGTAGCGAGGGTATCGGGGTCATGGGCCGGCACCCCCGTCTCGGGATCCCTTGGCACCCCCAGATCATCCAGAAGGGGGGCCTTGGCCCAGTAGCCCGTCAGGGCGAAGACATAGTCGTTGGGGATCTCCAGGATGGCCCCTTCCTTCTCCACAAAAAGGCTTTCCTTCTCGATGGCCTTCACCTCGGCCCCAAAGATGGCGGCGATATCCCCTTTTTCCAGGCGGCTTTCCATCTCGGGGCGTACCCAGGGTTTGACCTTGGGGGATAGGCCCTTTCCCCGGTGGATGAGGGTGACCCGGGCCCCGGCCCGCCAGAGCTCAAGGGCCGCCTCCACCGCCGAATTCTGCCCTCCCACCACCGCCACTTCCAGGCCAAAGAAGGGATGGCCCTCCGTAAAGTAATGGCTGACTTTAGGCAGGTCTTCCCCCGGCACTCCCAAAAGCCGCGGATGATCGAAGTAGCCGGTGGCCACCACCAGGCCCCGGGCTTCCACTTCTTCTCTCCTCCCGCTGAGGGTCCCCCTCACCAAGAGCCGAAACCCTTCCCCTTCCCGGCGCGCCCCCACCACCTGACGGTACAGCGCCAGGTTCAGCCGGGCCCTTCCCGCCACCATCCGGTAGTAATTCAAGATCTCATCCCGGGTGGGACGGGGCCCATGGGTCAGAAAGGGAAACCCCTCCAGCTCCAGGCGCTCAGGGGTACTGCTGAAAGCCATGTGGAGGGGAACCCGCCGGAGGCCCTCCACCACCCCTCCTTTATCGAAGATGCGGTAGGAAAGTCCCTTTTTTGAGGCCGCCAAGCCCACCGAAAGGCCGCTTGGCCCCGCACCGACGATGGCCAGATCGAGCAAGAAGGAATGCTCCTTTCCAAAGAGGACCGCTGGTGATTATCTTAGCAAAGGCGCCCCAAAGGGTGCAGCAGGGCAGGAAGGAATGCCTGGCAAGTCGAAAAAGTAGCGGTGATTCGGAAAACACCTCGAAGGATGGGATGTGACCCATGACGGCACGGCCGATGGAAGGTAAAAAAGGGATCGTTTTAGGGGTGGCCAACCGCCACAGCATTGCCTGGGCCATCACCGAAGCGCTTTTGGAAGCGGGCGCGGAAGTGGCCCTCACCTACGAGGGGGAACGGGTGGCCGATCGGGTACGAAAGCTGACAGAAGATACCCCCATCCGCCGCCTCTACCCCTGCGATGTCAGCCGGGATGACGATCTGAGAGCCCTTTTCGACCAGGTGGAAAAGGACATGGGCACCGTGGATTTTATCGTCCACTCGGTGGCCTACGCCCCCAGGGAAGCCCTGGCGGTCCCCTTCCACCAGATCCCCAGGGAAGGCTTCCAGATGGCTCTCGACATCTCGGCCTACTCCCTCATCGCCCTTTGCCGCTTCGGGAGCCGCCTCTTTCAACCCGGCACCTCCATCCTCACCCTCACCTACCACGGTTCCCAGCAGGTCATGCCAGGTTACGGGGTGATGGGGGTGGCCAAAGCCGCCCTGGAGGCGGCCGTCCGCTATCTGGCGGTGGATCTGGGAGGACAAGGCGTCAGGGTCAACGGCCTTTCCGCCGGCCCCATCAATACCCTGGCCGCCCGGGGAGTGCCCGGCTTCACCGATTCCCTGCGCCTCTATCGGGAGCGTTCGCCCCTGCAGAAAAACACCGAACCCGAAGAGCTAGGCCAAGCGGCTCTTTTTCTCTTGAGCCCCATGAGCCGGGGCATCACGGGAGAGATCCTCTATGTGGATGGAGGCTTCCATATCACCGGAGCGTGACAAAAGGAGAGCAAAAGGGTAGAGGAAAAAGGGTGCAAAAAAGGAAGGGGCCGCACCGCGGCCCCTGATCCTCTCTTAAAGGGCTCCCTTGGCCTTTTCCACCAGCTGGGCAAAGGCCTTTTCATCCCGCACCGCCAGATCCGCCAGCATCTTCCGGTTGACGGCCACCCCCGCTTTCTTGAGGCCCTGGATGAACCGGCTATACGACAGGCCATTCAGGCGGGCCGCCGCATTGATGCGGGCGATCCAGAGGCGGCGGAAGTCCCTCTTGCGGGCCCGCCGATCCCGGTAGGCATAGCTGAGGGAGTGGAGCACCTGCTCCCTGGCCACGCGGTAGAGGCGATGTTTAGCCCCCCAGTATCCTTTGGCCAGTTTCAATATCTTTTTGCGGCGGCGCCGGGCTGTAAAGCCCCGCTTCACCCGTGCCATAGCGTTTCAACCTCCTCAGTGATAAGGCAGAAGCCGCTCCACCCGCTTCTCGTCGGCGGGAGACACCAGCATCTTCTTGTCCAGCTCCCGTTTGGCTCGCTTCGTCTTGTTGTGGCGATGGATCCGGTTGGCTCGCGCCCGCACCCATTTCCCCGAACCGGTGCGCTTGAACCGCTTGGCCGTCGCCTTATGGGTTTTCATCTTCGGCATGCCTTTACCCCCCTTGCGCCTCTGCCGGCTTAATTCGGGGCCCTGACGCACCCTTTTGCACCCGGGGAGCCAGCACCATCACCATGTTGCGCCCCTCCACCTTTGGGACCTGTTCCACCTGGCCCGCCTCCGCCACAAATCCCGTCAAGCGTTCCAGCACCTTCAGCCCCAGCTCGGGGTGGGTAACCTCGCGGCCGCGGAACATGATGGTGGCCTTCACCTTGTCGCCGTCCTTCAGGAACCGCAGAGCGTTCCGAGCCTTCACCTCAAAATCGTGGTCGTCGATGTTCACCCGCAGCTTGACCTCTTTGACTTCCTGGACCTTCTGATGCCGGCGGGCCTCCCGGTCCTTCTTGGCCATCTCGTACTTGTAACGGCCGTAATCCATGAGGCGGCATACCACAGGCTGGGCCTGGGCGGCCACCTCCACCAGGTCAAGCCCCCGCTCCCTGGCGATGCGCAGGGCTTCCGCCAGGGACATGACGCCCAGCTGCTCCCCCTTTTCATCGATGAGCCGCACTTCCCGGGCGCGGATTTGCTCGTTGATTCGCTGATCGCGGCTGATTCGGCCACACCTCCCCTTCAAAGGAAAGAGCCGAGCGGTTCTCCCGCCCGGCTATCCCATCAGGCAAGCACCCTCCAACGGTGCCGGCCCCTGACGGTACCTGACCTGGGTAACAGCTCCGGGCGCCCCCAGGTGAGAAGCGGGAACTTCTTCTTGTGGTCCGCTGGCCTTCCGGTCCGACGATACACGGCCAACGAGGTACCCGTCAAGAGAGGTCTGCCATCAAAAGGCATTTTCTCCCGTGACGTCCCGCCCCACGATGAGGGTATGGATGTCGTGGGTTCCTTCGTAGGTATCCACCGTTTCCAGATTCAGCATATGGCGAATCGACCGGTACTCCAGGGTGATGCCGCTGCCGCCCAAAATCTCCCTGGCCATCCTCGCCCCCTTGAGGGCTGCCCGCACGTTCCCCTTCTTGGCCAGGGATACCTGGGGGTAGGTGAGCGCCCCCTGATCTTTCAACTGGGCCAGGCGCCAAGCGCGCAAGAGGGAGGCCGTATGGTCCTCCACCATGGCCACCAGCTTTTCCTGCACCAGCTGGCGGCCGGCGATGGGCCGCTCAAAGGTGATCCGGTGGCGAGAAAACTCCAGGGCCTCTTGATAGACCGACTCCAAGGCCCCGGCTGCTCCCCAGGCGATGCCATAGCGGGCTTGGGTGAGGCAGCTCAAGGGAGCTCCCAGCCCCTTGGCCTCCGGCAGCCTCAGCTCCTCCTCCACCGGCACCTCATCCAGGATCAGCTCCGAGGTGACCGAGGCCCGAAGGCTCATCTTGTGCTTCACCTCCCGGGCCTGAAAGCCGGGGCGGTCGGTGGGCACGATGAACCCCCGGATGATGCCCTCTTCGTCTTTAGCCCATACCACGGCGATCTGGGCGAGATTCCCGTTGGTGATCCACATCTTTCGCCCCGTGATGCGCCAGCCCTGGCCATCCCGGCGGGCCACCGTCCCCATGGCCCCCGGATCGGACCCGCCGTCGGGTTCCGTCAGGCCAAAGCAGCCCACCATTTCGCCCCGGGCAAGGGGCGGAAGAAACTTCTGCTTCTGCTCTTCCGAGCCATAGCGGAAAATGGGATACATCACAAGAGAGCTCTGCACGCTGGCGAAACTTCTGAGACCGGAGTCGATCCGCTCCAACTCATACATCAAAAGGCCGTAGCCTGCCGAAGAAAGCCCCGCTCCCCCATAAGCTTCAGGGAGGCTAGCCCCCAAAAAGCCCAGCTCTCCGAAATGGTGAATCAGGTGGCGAGGAAACGTTCCCTCTTCCCACCAGGCGGCGATATGGGGTGCAGCCTCCCGCTCCAGAAAGCGCCGGGCCTCTTCCTGGGCCATCCGCTCCTCAGGGGTGAGAAGATCCCATACCCGGTAGTAGTCCAAACCCAGCATCGATGAAACCTCCCGGCTCACCTTACCATGGGAAAAGGGCTAAAGGAAAAGGCTCCTTGCACCGCGAAAAGTTCCCTGGAGGTAACGTGCTTGCCTTCCTGGTGGTTGGGCCTCGTGGCCACCGTGGCCGTTTTTCTGGCCCTGGCCCTCCTGATCCCTCCCATCCTGGCCCTCTAGCTCTACATCTTCGACCGCCGCCAGAGCCAGCATTCGGTCCTGAAAAACGACTCCCTATTCGGCCGCATCCGCGACTTTCTCGAAGCCACCGGCCCGGAGCTCCGCCAATACCTTTTGGCGGCCGACGACGAAGAGCTTCCCCTCCCGCGCCGTCACCCGGCGATACTCCGTCACCCAAAGGGGGCTTTTTTTCCGCCACGGAGCGCCTTCTCGAGAACCATCTCCAACTGTGACTCTCCCGTGATGAAGAGGCGGTGGTCCTGGACAAAGGGGCGCCCAACCCTTTCGCCTTCATGGCCCTATCGGGGATTCCGGCATGAGCTTCGGGTCCCTTTCGCCTTACCCCTTGGAGGGCGGCGCTCCCATCATCGCCCAAATCGGCTCTTGGCCTTTTGGCTATCGGGATGCCGAAGGCCACTTCAGCTGGGAGGAGCTGAAACGAAAGGCGGATCTCTCCCAAGTGAAAGCTTTCGAATTGAAGCTGGCCCACGGAACCAAGATCCGGGGAGGCCATCTCCCTGGCCACAAGGTCACACCGGAAATCGCCGCCATCCGCCGGGTCCCCGTGGGAAAAACGGTGGAGAACCCCAACCGCTTCGGCCAGTTCGAGGACGTCCCCACCATGATGGACTTTATCCAACGCATCCGGCAGGAGACGGGCAAAGGAGTGGGCCTCAAGATGGTCATGGGGGGACCTGACAGCCTCGATGATCTAGCTTTGCACATGGCCCGGACGGGGAAGGGCCCCGATTTCATCACCATCGACGGCGCCGAAGGCGGGTCGGGGGCCACCTTTGAAGACATGGCCGACACCATGGGGCTTCCCGTGAAGCTGGCCCTGGCCCTAGCCCACAATACCCTCTTGCGCCCCGGTATCCGGGACCGGGTGGTCCTCATCGCCTCGGGAAAGCCGGTGACGGCCATGAGATCGCCAGCGCCCTTTTGCCTGGGGGGCCGATGTGGTGCCGATCGGGGCATGATGATCAGCGTCAGCTACATCCGCACCCTCCAGTGCCATCTCAATACCTGCTCGGTGAGGATGGCCACCGCCGATCCCCAGCTGCATGATCCAGGAAGGCGGCACCTTGCCCCCCCGGGGGTGGAAGAAGCCTTCCCCTATCCTAGTCCCGCAGGAGGCGCCGCGCCCAAAGGGCGGGAAAAAGGCTCCCCATAAGAAGGAGACCCCCTGCCAGCTGCAACCAACCGCCCCCTACGGCGGCCCATTCTGGCAGCAAGGCGCCCAACGCCACCGCCAGCCCCCCGGGGAGAAAAAGCCCCGCTCCCCAAAACGTCAGGCGAGGGCGGGAGAGATTCCAGCGCCGGTCGGTGCGGATCCCTTTTCGCTGCAAGAGGTCCAAGGTGGTCAGAAAGACGAGGATGCGGGAAAGCTGGGCAAAGATCAAAAGGCTGGGAGCCAAGTAGAGGGCGATATAAAGGGCGCCTCGCAGCCAAGGCCAGGGCGACTCCTGGGTGGAGGCCACCCCTGCGAGAAGAGCTGCTCCTAGAAAAAGGCCCAAGCTGATGGCCGTGAGCAGGAGGACTGGTTCTAGTTTCCGGTGCTGGCCCGCCGCCATCATCCGGGCCATGTCGACAAAGAAAAGAAGGGCCCCCAGGATGAGAAAGAGAAGCCCCCACCTCCACCCCATCCCCGCGAGAAGAAGCCCACCTCCCCACAAAAGGACGGCAAGACTTCCCCAAAGAGGTTCATCGCGGGGGGAAGGGACGGCAAAAAAGAAGGGCACCAGGCGGTAAGCGCTTCCCATGACCGTGAGGCCCAGCCAGCCTCCTAGAGCCAGGAGAAGGTGGAAGCGGACGATACCCAAAAAGGTCGGGGGCAGCAGTCCCGCCAGAGCCAGGGCCATGAGCCCCCCCAAAACCCCTGCGGCGGCCAACGATAGGGGGGCCAGGAGATAGCTCAAGGCCGTGGGCCGCCGCAGCATCTCGGAGCGGACGGGAAAAACGCCCCAGAGAAGATGCAGACCCAACGCCAAAAGGGCCACGGGTAAAAGCACCCCAGCGCCCGCCAGCAAAGGGCTCGATCCGCTGGCAAACCCCAGGATTAAAGAAACCATCCCCAGGGCATAAGGCCAGAAAAAGAGGGAGGCCCAGGAAGGCTTCACCCGGGCCCCCGGAAGGGTTACGGGGAGAAGGTTTAAGTAAACCCCCAGCATGACCGTGGTGACCCAGCCTAAAACATCCAGGTGCAGGAGGGCATAAGCGGCCAGCCCTCCTCCGTCCCATGCTCCAGGGCGGAGGGCCAGCCAGAGGGTCAAGAGGAGGAAGGCGAGGAAACCTCCGTAAAGGTAACGGAGGATGGCTTCCGTGGCAGTGCGGGCCTCGAAGCGGAGCTTTCTTGCCATGTCCATCCCCATCATGGCAGAAAAAGACCCGGGTCTCCCCTTCGGGAAGACCCGGTCTCTCTGGGTGGTCAGGCGGCCCTGGTCTGATCGTCAGGGACAAAGGGGACCAGACGCTGGCGGTCTTTGTACATCTTGTAGAGGCCATCCACGCCGTAGCGGCCGCTTTGCCCGAGGAAGAGGAGGATGATGGCCACCGTCATCCAGATGGGGTTGATGCTCACCGACCCCGCCAGGAGGAAGTTCAGGTTCATGAGCGCTCCTGCTACCAAAGCTGCCGTGGTGAACGCCCCCAGAATCAAGCCGAGGCCCACCAGAACCTCGCCGTAGGCCACCATGTAGGAGAAGATCTTCGCATTGGGCAGGGCCACATGTTCCACGAACCAGGCATACCACCACTGCACATCGGGATGGGGCCCTGCCGTTTTCGCCAGCGCTCCCTGCAAAAAACCCCCCACGGCCACCCCTGCTTTGTCTCCCGTCCACACCGGGTTGCCCACCTTCTCCAACCCCGTCAACAGCCACTGGACTCCCAGCCAAACTCGAAGGACCAACCCTACGCCCGCCTTCACTTCCTGCCAGACCATCGCCCTCGCCTCCCCTTCATCTCGCTTTTTGTGCTTTCAGCGTAGAATAGGGAGGCTTTCCGCCGTAGGGTATCCTGGACGCCATTCGTTTCCCCAAAGGGCCCAAAGGTGGAAGGAAGCTTCCTCCCCAAAGGGCTGGACTCCTTTGGCCCCGTTGGGTCCCTTCGTCAGGGGCCTTTCGGACCCACGGCAGGGACAGGCGGCAACGCCCGGACCAAAAGGACCCCCGCCAGGGCCACGCCGGCCATGAGGGAAAAGGCAGCCGCCGGCACCGCCAAAAGGTGCTTCACGGCGAACATGATGAGGATCCCCACCCCGTGACGGGCGAGTCAAGCCCGGCCCGAAGGAATGGGTGAAGTCGGCGCGCCAGAGACGAACCGAAGCCGTGTTGGCCGAC
>JASBVX010000042.1 GCA_029960865.1 Bacillota bacterium
AAAGGGCGACGGTGCTGGCCCCCAGGGCCAGCGCCGTCAGGGGGACCAAGTGATCCTCCAACCCGAAGAGCCCGATCCCAAGAAGGACGCTCCCAAGGCCTGCCCCCACCACCAGAAGACCGATACTTCCTCCTGCCCCGTAAGCCACTCCCAGGGCACCCCTCCCCTGGCGGCGAGCCGCTTCCACCGTGGGGCCGTTGGCCCGCGTGGCCACCATCATGCTGGCCCAGCCCGCGGCCATGGAGGCCCCAGCTCCCAAAAGAAAACCCAGGGAGGTGACCAAGGGAAACCCCTCCACACCCAGGACCCCTAAGAGGGCAAAAAGCAAGGCCAGAAGGATCACGAAACGGGAGAGGGACTCTGTTTGCCGCCGGAGATAGGTGACGGCACCTCTTCTGATTTCGCCTGAAATCTCCATAATGGCAGGATCGCCCTGGGCTGACCGGAGGACGGAACGATAGAGGCGGCCCGCCGCCAGAAAGGCCAAAAGAGCCGCCGCCGGAGCCATCCATGGAATCATGGCTTCACCTCAAAGAGAGCCATATGACCCCCTTGGGTGAAGCCATGCCTTTTTAGCGTTGAAGCAAGAGCAAAAGAACGGTGAAAGCAACGAAAGCGATGGACAGGTAAACCGTCAGGCGACCCAGGAACTGATCCAACCCCCGCCGCTTGCCGAAGACCTGCTCCGAAGCGCCGGCGATAGCCCCCGAAAGCCCGGCGCTGCGGCCCGACTGCAAAAGCACCGCCGCGATGATGCCGATGGCGATGAGCAAGATCAAAACCGTCAGGACTGTCGTCAAGGCGACACCCCCTTTACCCCAGGTATAGTAGCACGAGCTTTACCGGGGAAAAAACTCCGGGCCGGCATACATCCCGTCCTCACCCAGCTCCTTCTCGATGAGAAGCAGGCGGTTATACTTGGCCACCCGCTCTCCCCGGGCGGGAGCCCCCGTTTTGATCTGGCCCGCCCCTGAAGCCACCGCCAGATCGGCAATGATGGTATCTTCCGTTTCCCCCGAGCGGTGGGAGAGGATCGCCCGCCAGCCCCCGTTCCGGCAGGCCTCCAGGGCCGCAAAAGTTTCCGTCAAGGTGCCCACCTGATTAGGCTTGATGAGGACGGTGTTGGCCAGCTTTTCCCTCTGGCCCCAGAGGATGAGCTCCCTGGAGGTGACGAAAAGGTCGTCCCCCACCAGCTGCCAGCGGTTCCCCAGGGCCCGGTTCAGTGCTTGCCACCCTTGGGGGTCATCTTCTCCCAGGCCGTCTTCCAGACTCACCACAGGGTAGAGGCGGCTCCATTTTTCGTAAAGGGCCACCAGGGAAGGGGCCTCCATGGCCTCCCCCTGCACCCGGTACCGGCCCTTTTGCCCCAGCTCGCTGGCGGCGGCGTCGATGGCCAGGGAGACTTCCTCCCCTGGGCGGTAGCCGGCCCTTTCGATGGCCTCCACCAGGAGTTCCAGGGCTTCTTCATCGCTGCGAAGATCGGGGGCGAAGCCCCCTTCGTCCCCCACTCCCGTGCTGAGGTTTCGTTCCCGCAAAAGATGCTTGAGGTGCTGATAGATCTCGGCGGCCGCCCTGAGGGCCCGGTGAAAGGTGGGAAACCCGTGGGGCACCAGCATGAATTCCTGGAGATCCAGGTTGTTGTCGGCGTGGCGGCCCCCGTTGATAACGTTCAAAAGGGGAACCGGGAGGCGGTAAGGGCCCTCCTGCTTCCAGTAGCGGTAGAGGGGAAGACCCCGGCTCTTGGCGGCCGCTGCCGCCACCGCCATGGATACCCCCAGGATGGCGTTGGCCCCCAGCTTGGACTTGGAAGGGGTGCCGTCGGCGGCCAGGAGGGCCCGGTCCACCTCTTCCTGGCGCTCGGGGGAAAGGTGGGCCACGGCATCCTGCAACGGTCCCAGGACATGGGCCACCGCCTTTTCCACCCCTTTTCCCAAAAACCGCTTGGGATCCCCATCCCGCAGTTCCAAGGCTTCCTTGCTGCCGGTGGAAGCGCCGGAGGGCACCCGGGCCCAGGCTTTGGTGCCGTCTTCCAGTTGGGCTGCCACCGCCAAGGTGGGCTGGCCGCGGGAATCGAGGATCTCCAGGGCATCCAGACGAATCATGGTTCCACCTCCAAAAGGGATTGGCCCGTCATGGCAGAGGGCTTGGGAAGCTCCAGGATCTGAAGGGCCGTAGGCGCCACATCCCCCAGGATGCCTCTTTCCCGGAGGCGAGCTCCCTTGAGGGTATCCACCGGCAGGATGAAGGGGACCAGGTTAGTGGTATGGGCGGTCCAAGGGCCTCCCGTATGGGGGTCGATCATCTGTTCGGCATTGCCGTGGTCCGCCAGGATGAGGGCCCCGCCCCCATTTTCCTGGAGGGCCGCCACCACCTCCCCCAGACCTGCATCGGCCGCCTCCACCGCTTGGATGGCGGCCTCCAGGACGCCGGTGTGCCCCACCATGTCGGGGTTGGCGAAATTGAGGACCATGAGGCGGTAGGGATGGCCTTGGGCTCGGGCCTGGCGGAGGGCCTCCACCGCCCGCTGGGCCACTTCCGCCGCCGACATCTCGGGCTTCAGGTCATAGGTGGCCACTTTGGGCGAAGGGACCAGGATGCGATCTTCCCTAGGAAATAGCTTTTCTTCCCCACCGTTGAAAAAGTACGTGACATGGGCATATTTTTCTGTTTCCGCGATGCGGAGCTGCCGGTATCCGTGGCGGCTCACCACTTCCCCCAGGCTCCCCACGATGGGCTCATCGGGGAAAAGGGCTTCCTCCCGCCCTTCCCAGTCTTCTTCGTAGAGGGTGAGACCGCCATAGAGGGGAAGCGACGAAAAAGGGCGGGAAAAAGCCGAAAAATCGGCTTGGATGAAGGCCTGGGTCAGCTGGCGGGCCCGGTCGGCCCGGAAGTTCCAGCAAAGAAGGGAGCTCTCCCCTCCCACGAGGTCCCCCGGTGCCAAGGGGCCGAAGGAGGCCGGGAGGATGAATTCGTCGCCTGTGCCTTGGCTATAGCTTTCATCGAGGTAAAGAAGGGGGTCCTTCATGAGGGTGGGGACGCCTTCCACCATGGCCCGGAAAGCTTTTTCCGTCCGGTCCCAGCGGTGATCCCGGTCCATGGCGTAATAGCGGCCCATGAGGGTCACCAGGCGGCCATCGGTAAACTTTTGCATGCGGGAAAGGAGCTCTTGGACATAGGTCTTTCCCACCATGGGCGGGGTGTCGCGGCCGTCCAGGGCGGCATGGACCCTCAAGGCCAGGCCCCTTTCGTCGGCTTCCTCCAGGAGGGCGAAAAGGTGGCGGATATGGCTGTGGACCCCGCCATCGGAAAGAAGGCCCCAGAGGTGGAGGATGGGGCGGCCGCTTTGGGGGGAGCGCTCGTTTCCCTGAAGGGCTCTTTGCAGGAAGGACTGCAGCCGCGGATCGCGGCGGCGGTTTGCGGGCTTTAGCTTTTCGTCGATCCGGGGGAGGTCCTGGAGGACAACCCGCCCGGCCCCGATGTTGAGATGGCCCACGTTGGAGTTTCCCATCTGGCCTTCCACCAGGCCCACCGCCCTCCCCGAGGCCTCCAGGGTGGTATGGGGATAAGAAGCCCAGAGGCGGTCGAAGTGGGGGGTGCGGGCGAGGGTGACGGCGTTCCCCGGGCCTGGGGGCGCCAGACCCCAACCGTCCAGGATGATGATGGCGAGGGTGGCCTCAGGGGGAAGGTGACTCATGAGGATCCTTCCGCTCCTTTGCGGGCCGCTTCCAGGATGCCAAGGAAGCTGGCGGCCTTCAGGCTGGCTCCCCCCACCAAGGCCCCCTGGATGGAGGGGACCTGAAAGTAGGCCCCGGCGTTTTCCGGCGTGACACTCCCCCCGTAAAGGACCGGCAGGTCCCCAGGGTAGCCCCCTTTTCGGGCTTCTTCCCGGATGAAAAGGGCTGCTTCTTCAGCATCCTGGGGCTGGGCCGCCTTCCCGGTACCGATAGCCCAGACGGGCTCATAGGCGATGGCCAGCCGCCCTTGGCTTCCCTCAGGGAGAAGGGACCAGAGGGGCTCCAGCTGGCGGCGAAGGACTGCCAGGGTTTCCCCTCTCTCCCGTTCCTTCTCTTCCTCCCCGACGCAAAAGAAGACTTCTAGACCAGCTTCCAGAGCAGCTTTGGCTTTCTTCGCCGCCTCCTCTTCCGTTTCCCGAAAGATGCGGCGCCTTTCCGAATGGCCCACCACCGCCTCCCGGCAACCGCTGGCCAAAAGCATGGGGGCCGAGATGGCCCCTGTATAAGCACCTTCCGCCTCCCAAAAGACATCCTGGCCCGCCAGGTGAATCGCCCAGACTGTCTCGGCAAATTCATCGTCCCGGAGAGTCTCCTGGCAGGCCGCCAGGGAGGTGAAGGGAGGTGCCACCAGCACCCGGGGCCAAGGGCCCGAACCGTGGATCTCCCGGAGATGGGTGAGGCCTCGCAAGATGTCCCGCAAGAGGGCCCGGGCTTCGGCCGGGTTGGTATGCATCTTCCAGTTGCCAACAACGGTCATGGGCTTCAAGGCTGGCCATCCTTTCCGTGCAAAAGGACCTCGATCCCCGGGAGGGAATCTCCGCGAAGGTATTCCAGGGAGGCTCCGCCCCCCAAGGAGAGATGGTCGACGGCGTGGGTCAGGTGAAAGCGGCGCAAAAGGGCCAGGGAATCTCCGCCCCCGGCCACGCGGAAGGCAGAGGATGCAGCCAGGAGCCGCGCCAGGCCGACACTTCCTTCGTGAAAAGGCTCCTTTTCCACCAGACCCAGAGGCCCGTTCCAAAAGACGGTAGCAGCCCCGGCCAGCGCCTGGCCGTAGGCATCCAGGGTGCGGGGCCCGATGTCAAGGGCCCGGTAGCCCGAAGGCACCCCGGCCTGGGCTTCGATCACCTTGATATGGCCGTCTTTGGCCACCACCAGGTCTTCCGGCAAGACCACCTTGACGTCGGCGGCATAGGCCCTTTGCAAAAGGTCCCAAGCATGGCCCCGCTCCTCGGCTTCTACCAGGGAATCCCCTAGTTCATAGCCCAGGGCCAGGAGAAAGGTGTTGGCCATGGCTCCCCCCAAAAGAAGGCCGTCCACCCGCTCCACCAGGGCCTGGAGGCTCTCCAGCTTGTCGGAGATCTTGGCTCCCCCGACGACGGCCACAAAGGGGCGCTGGGGGTGAAGAAGGCGATCCAGAGCTTTCACCTCTTCCAGGAGGGAAAACCCGGCCACCCCGGGAAGCCCCCCGTACTGAACGATGCCTACGGTGGAGGCATGGGCCCGATGGGAAACGGAAAAGGCATCGTTGATGAAGATCTCGCCCAAGGAGGCCAGGCGGCGGGAAAAAGACGGATCGTTGTGTTCCTCTTCAGGATAAAAGCGGAGGTTTTCCAAGAGCATCACCTGCCCTGGGGAGAGGTCCTGGCGGGCCCTTTCCGCCTCCTCTAGGCGTTCCGCGAAGAGGACGTCTTCCTGGAGGAGGCTTTCCAGGTGGCGGGCGACGGGAAAAAGGCTCAGCTCTTTTTGGACTTTCCCTTTGGGCCTTCCCAGGTGGGAGAGGAGGATCACCCGGGCACCTCGCTCCCGCAGATAGGAGAGGGTAGGCAGGGAAGCTCGGATCCGGGTGTCGTCGACGATCGTTCCTTCTGCGAGAGGCACGTTGTAGTCCACCCGCACCAGCGAGGTACGGCCCTCCACCTCGATGTCTTGGACCGATTTCACCATCAGAGACCTCGCCTCGCCAGGTACCGGCAGAGATCCACCAGGCGGGCAGCGTAACCCCATTCGTTGTCGTACCAGGCGAAGACTTTCACCTGGTGATCCCCCATGGTCATGGTGAGGGGCAGGTCGACAATGGCAGAGTGGGGATCTCCCTTGAAGTCGGAGGAAACCAGCTCTTCCTCGGAGGCGGCAAGGATCCCGCGCAAGGGTCCCCGGGCCGCCTGCCGAAAGGCATCATTCACCGCCTCTGCGGTCACGGGCTTTTGGGTCTCGACCACCAGATCCACGATGGAGACCACGGAAACGGGGACCCGCAGGGACATGCCGTTGAGCTTCCCGTTGAGGTGGGGCAACACTTTGCCCACAGCCCGGGCGGCCCCTGTGGTGGTGGGGATGATGTTGAGGCCGGCGGCCCTGGCCCGCCTCCAGTCTTTGTGGGGAAGGTCCAGGACCCGCTGGTCGTTGGTGTAGGCGTGGGCGGTGGTCATGAGGCCCCATACGATGCCGAAGGCGTCGTCCAGCACCTTGACCACGGGGGCCAGGCAGTTGGTGGTGCAGGAGGCGTTGGAGATGACGTGGTGCTCGTCGGGGCGGTACATGTCTTCGTTCACCCCTAAGACCACGGTGAGATCGTCTCCCTTGGCAGGGGCGGAGATGATGACCTTTTTGGCACCCCCCTTGGTGCGGTGGACTTGGGCCATCCCCTTTTCGGCAAAGCGGCCTGTGGCCTCGATGACGATGTCCACTTGGGCCTCATGCCAGGGGATGTTACCGGGATCGGTTTCCTGGAAAAACCGGACCTTCCCTTCACCCACCGAAAGGATCTGCCCCTCGGCATGAACCTCTTCTGCCAGCGTGCCGTAGTTGCTGTCGTACTTCAAAAGATGGGCTGAGACTTGGATGTCCCCGATATCGTTGACAGCCACCACCTGCACATCGGGATCGTTCAAGGTCTGGCGAAAAAAACGACGGCCGATGCTGCCAAAACCGTTGATTCCTACCCGCACCATGACGGTTCACCCTCGCTCTCATCTCAAGATCGTAGGCGCTTTCTCATTATAGCCCAAGGAAACGAAGAACCTCCGCCGCGGCAGGATACCTCCCCAAGGTTCACGGGCACATCTCTGCCTCTGGGAGGGATTGGGAACCAAGAGGCGAAATCCTTCAAAGAATTTCGGTTTCCGGCCGATTCTTTGTACAAAGGAGGATGCATCGTGCGCAAACCGCTGCTCATCGCCCTCATGGTCGCCCTAGCCCTTCTCTTTCCCGGCCAGGGCTTTCTTTCTGCCCAGGAAGGGGCTGTTGCCCTGAAGGATATCCAGGGCCACTGGGCCCAGAGCTACATCGTGACGCTGGTGGAAAGAGGGGTCATCCGGGGGTACGAAGATGGGACCTTTCGCCCCGATCGGGCGATTACAAGGGCGGAGTTCGTGACGCTCTTGGTAAGAGAGCTCGAACCCCAGGCTGAATCCTCCAGCGCCCCTGCTTTCGAGGACGTGGCTTCGGGCCACTGGGCCTACGAATCCATCCAGAAGGCGGCCGCTGCCGGCTGGCTGAAGCCGGCTGAATACGGCAGGATGTTCAAGGCGGATCAGCCTATGGGCCGGGGGGAAGCCGCCCGCTTGATCGTAAGGGCGGCCGGGTTCGCTCCTGAAGCGGCTGCCCTGACAGGCTCCAGCAGCACCTTTTCCGATGTGCAGGGAGAGATCAAACCTTATGTGGACGTGGCAGTGGCCCATGGCCTCTTGACGGGCTTTCCGGGAGGGGTTTTTAAACCCCAGGGGACCCTCACCCGCGCCGAAGCAGGGGCGATCATACTCCGTTTGACGGACCCCGCTTTGCGTCCCGCCACCTGGACGGAAAATTACACCTTCAAGATCACGGGCCGGACCAACAAGGTGCAGGTGGTGCGGATCAATTTGAACCGGCCCGATATCGAAGTGAAGCCGGTGATCGCCAAGGGGCAGATCGGTCAGACGGAATCCCTGATGGACATGGCCAACCGCGCGGGAGCCATCGCCGCCATCAACGGGACCTATTTTGCCGCGTACAAGGACCGCTACGGTGATCGTTTCGGGGAACCCTTCGGTACCCTTGTGATCGATGGGCGGTGGCTTCACCTGATCTACGGTGGGACCACCATGGCCATCACCCCAGATAAAAAAGTCCTGATGGCTCCCATCGAGATGGAGATCGAAGGGTCGGTGGATGGCCACGAAGGGTTCTGGGGAGCTTTCCACATCAACGCCACCATCGATGACCTGATGGTGATCTACACCAAGGAATGGGGTCCCACCACGCGGCGGGATAGGGGGGCCACGGTGACGGTGGAAAACGGCAGGGTGACCTCCGTAGGAGGGCCTGATGTGCCCATCCCTCAAAACGGTTATGTGGTGTGGTTTCCAGAGCAATATGCCAAGCCGGATGCTTGGAGCTGGAAGAATCTCGCCAAGGTGGGGGTCCAAGCCGACTGGAAGGTGAAGCTCAAGACCCATGATCTCACGCCCTTTGAGGATCCCGCCTGGCGGAATGTGGAGCAAGCCATCGGGGTGGGGCCGCAGCTGGTGGCGGGAGGGAAGGTGGTGGCCAGCCCTGAGTCTATGGCCAAAGAGAAATTTACCGAGGGCAAGATCGTTTCGGATCCCTACAACCGCTCGGGAGTGGGCGTTACCCGGGACGGCATCCTCATCTTTGCCGTCACCAACTATGCCACCATGGCTGAATGGGCGGAGATTATGCGCCAGCTAGGAGCGGTGGAAGCCATGGCGATGGATTCGGGAGCTTCCTCGGGCCTTATCTACCAAGGAAAGTACCTCTGGCAGCCCGGAAGGGAGCTCAGCAACGGACTCGTGGTGCTGCAAAAGAAGTAACGGCTCAAAGCTTAGCGCTGAGCCCCACAAGCCTTGGGCGCTTGCTTGAGCTAAACACAAAGGTGGGGGAGAAGAGGCGTTCCAGGAGGAACAGGCAGCAACGGCAGGAAAAAGGCGGCTGGGCGAGAATCTATCGCTTACGAACCTTGACAACCAGAAACGGGTAGACAGGATACAAACGATTAATGTAACATGCTTTCGCATAGGGTGCAAGACTCTCCCCCGCACACGCGGGGATTGACCATCGAGATGAATAGCGGTTGGTTTCGCGCCGACCTCTCCCCCGCACACGCGGGGATTGACCCGCGGTGTCGGGCCAGGTTAACCGAGTGAAGGACTCTCCCCCGCACACGC
>JASBVX010000043.1 GCA_029960865.1 Bacillota bacterium
CCGGGTCCCCAACCGGAGCTTCACCGGGCTTCCTCCTCCGCCGGAAGATCGAAGAGGCTTTCCAGCATCTTCAGATACCTTTCCTCGTGGCCGTCTCCCGCCATCTCCTTAAGGCGCACGGTGGGATCGTTCAGGAGCTTATTCACCAGGCGCCGGCTCATCTGCTCCACGATGGCCACCTCCCTTGGGGAAAGATTCCCCAGCTTCCCAAGGGCCCAGGCCACCTCTTTCTCCCGGATGACCTCCGCCTTTTCCCGCAGGGACCGGATCAAAGGCAAGGCCGCCAGGCTCCGCACCCACTCCCAAAACTCCTGCAGGCGGGTTTCCAAAAGGACATCCGCCGCCCGGGCCCCTTCCTCCCTCTGCCGCCGTCTCTCCCGAAGGATAGGTTCCAGATGGGTGGTCCGGCGCAGCTGAATGTGCTTCAGGTCTTCCGCCTCGCGGGCCACATCGGGGGGCATGGCCAGATCCAGGATGAAAAGAGGTCCGGGGATGGCCTGCAAGTCTTCCCGGGTCAGGATCGGCCCCGGCGCGGAAGTGGCCGTCAAAAGGGCGTCGGCTTCCCTAAGGGAGGATACCCGCTCTTCCCAGGGAATCCCCTTACCCCCGACCTCTTCCGCCAGGGTCCTGGCCTTTTCCCAGGTACGGCCGGCGATGAGAAGGTGGGCCCCCTTGTCCTGCAGATGGTGCGCCCCCTGACCGGCCAGCTGGCCGCTTCCCCAGATGGCAATGGTCTTCCCTTCAAGGGGGCCCAGCGCCCGCTCCAGCTCTTCCGCTGCCAAAGACCCCCAGCTCCACGTGCCCTTTCCCAGATCCGTCCGGCTATGGGCCTCCTTGGCCGCCCTCAGGGCCTGGTGAAAAAGGGCATGGAGGACCTTTCCCACCGCCCTTTGATCCTGGGCTATCAGGTAAGCCCTCCTCACCTGGCCCAGGATCTCCGTTTCCCCCAAAACCTCCGATTCCAGACCGGCCGTCACCCGGAAAAGGTGCCGCACCGCGTCTTCCCCTTCGCGGAGAAGCCAGGGATAACCCCGGCCCAGCCGCTCCTTCAAGGCCAGTCCAGCTTCCAGCTCCTCCACCACCCCATAGAGCTCGAAGCGATGGCAGGTGGAAAGCAGCACCGCCTCCTTCAACCCGGGAGCATCCTTTAGCTGCCGCAGGGCCTCAGGGACCCTCTCCTCCGGAAGCGTCACCGCCTCCAGAGCTGCCGGGGCCTCATCTTGTTGCAGGCCCAGCATGATGAGATGCATCAGCAAACCTCCTTTTCGACCCACCCAAAGGCCTAGCTTAGAGGGCCCACGGATTATAGGCCAGGGTCCCCTGTTCCATTTGCGGTGGACCTTTCGGCCGGTTTGCGCCCCTCGTGGATGGCCACCAGGCCGAGGGTGAGGTACAGATAGCGAACCCCGGTCCAGCCGGCTTTCACCATAAGGCGGCCCATCTCCGGAGCTCCCGGATGCAGAGTTTGGGAGACGGGCAACCACTGGTAGGGTGCGTAAGGACCATCTTTGGGAAGGCCCAGCCCCAAGAAGGGTACGATACGGCTGAAATAGAAACGGTAAGGCTTTCGCACCCAGGGAGAAGGAGGCTGGGTGAGCTCCATCAAAAGGACCCGGCCCCCCGGCCGGGTCACCCGGTGCATCTCCAGAAGGGCCTTGTCCAGATCGGCGAAGTTGCGCAAAGCAAAGGCAGAAACCACCAGATCGAAGGAATCGTCGGCGTAAGGCATGTGGAGGGCGTTCCCGTGGGTCAGGGTGATGCGGGAGGCAAAGGGGGAAGCCGCCACCTTCTTTTCCGCCAAGGCCAGCATCTTCTCCGTTAGGTCGACCCCTTCGATGTGGCCCCCGCGGTTGAGATCGGGAGCCAGGAGTAGGCACAGATCCCCCGTGCCGGTGCCCACATCCAGAACCTTTTCATCCCCTTTGAGAGCCGCAATCTGACGGAATCGCCGCTGCCAGGCCCGGTACCTGCCCGCCGTCATCAGGATATTCATGGCATCGTACCGGGGGGCGATGCGGGTGAAAAGATCGTGGATAAAATGTTCCTTTTCCTCAGGGGTCAGTTTTCCCAAGGGCGAGCCCTCCTTCGGGCTCAGTCTACCCTTAAAGTGTTGACCCTTTCCACCGCCGCCCCCAGGCGGGAAAGCCTCTCTTCCAGGCGGGCATAGCCCCGGTCCAGGTGCTGCACCCCTTCCAGGGTGCTCACCCCTTCGGCGCTCAGAGCGGCGATCAAGAGGGCCGCCGCTCCCCTCAGCTCATGGGCCATGAGGCGCGTTCCTTTGAGCTTGGGCACCCCCCTCACCACCGCCAACCGGCCGTCCACCTGTACCTGGGCCCCCATCCGCCGCAGCTCTTCCGCCACCCGGAACCGGCTCTCAAAGACCGACTCGGTGATGATGCTGGTGCCGTCGGCTTTCACCAGGACGGCCAAGGCCGGATTCTGCAGGTCAGTGGGAAACCCTGGGTAGGGCTGGGTGCGGATATCCACCGGCTGCACCCTTCCCCTGGCCTTCAGATGGATCCGATCCCGGGTAAAGCTGACCTGGCAGCCCATCTGGTGGAGCATATCCAACACGGCGTAAAGATGGCCCGGCACCACCCCTTGCACAGCCCCCTGCCCGCCGGTGGCGGCCAAGGCCAAAAGAAACGTCCCTGCCTCGATGCGGTCGGGGATGATCCGGTGCTGGACCCCGTGGAGCTCCCCCACCCCTTCCACCGTCACCACGTCGCTGCCGGCTCCCCGAATCCTGGCCCCCATGGCCGTGAGGAGCCGGGCCAGATCCACCACTTCAGGTTCTTTGGCCGCATTGCGGATGGTGGTGGTACCCCGGGCCAGGGTAGCGGCCATCATAAGGTTCTCGGTGGCCCCCACGCTGGGATAGGCCAGATAGATATCCGCCCCCCGCAGTTCCCTCACCCGGGCCCGCAAGACGGGGGTCTCCTCCAGGACCTCCACCCCCATCTGACGCAAACCTTTCAGGTGAAAATCGATGGGCCGGGCTCCGATGGAGCAGCCTCCGGGGTACCCCATCTCCACTTCGCCAAAGCGGGCGAGAAGAGGTCCCAGGAGAAAAAGGGAGGAGCGCAGTTTACGGGAAAGCTCTTCCGGAAGAACCAGGCGGGAAAGGGTCTCAGGTGCGACGGACCAGGTCCGGGGGCCTTCCCTTTTGACCTCCACCCCCAGCCATCCCAGGATCTCCGCCATGGCCTCCACGTCTTTGAGGGGCGGAGCCCCCTCCAAGAGGGTCGGACCCTTGGCCAAAAGGGCGGCTGCCATGGCCGGCAGCACGGCGTTCTTGGCCCCCTCGATCCTGACGTCTCCCCGGAGAGGATGCCCCCCCTTGATCACGATGTGCTCCAACTCCTGACCCTCCTCGACCGGCCAGCATGCTATGAGGAAGGGTCAGGAGGGGTGCCAGGACAAAAGGATCAGCTTTGCAGGGCCCGTAAGGCCTGGACCAGGCGCAGGCCTTCCTGGCCTACGTCCCCCGCGCCCATGTAAAGGAGCACATCGCCTTCTTCCAGGATGGCGAGAAGATGATCCCGCAGGCCTTCCCGGTCTTCCCAAACTTCCACCGGGGGAGCCCCGTGGGCCAACACATGGCGGGCGATATCGTCGGAGCGCACCTCCGGATCTTCCGCCTCTCCGGCGCTGTAGATCGGGAGAAGATAGAGGCGATCCGCATCGGCAAAGGCTTCGCCGAACGAAGCCGCCAGCCGGCGGGTGCGGGAAAAGCGGTGGGGCTGGAAGACCACCAGGAGGCGGTGCCCGTTGAGGCGGCGGGCCGCCGCCAGGGTGGCCTTGATCTCCGCTGGATGATGGGCATAGTCATCCAGGACGGTGATCCCCCGGTCCTTTCCCAGGAGCTCGAAGCGGCGCCCGATGCCGCTGTAGGCGGAAAGCCCCTGGGCCAGGGCTGCGGGCTCCAGCCCCAGGAGAAGGCCGGCTCCCAAGGCTCCCAAGGCGTTTCTCACGTTGTGAATCCCGGGCACCTTTAGAGCCACCCGGGCCACCCGCCTCCCTTCCCAGCGGACGGTGAAGCTGGACCCCAGATCCTTCAGCTCCACCTCTTCCGCTTGCAGATCCGCCTCTGCTGAAAAGCCGTAGCTCAAAAAAGGCATGCTTCCCCGAAAGAGCCTCCGCGCCTTTTCGTCATCGGCGCACGCCACCCGGTGGCGGGCCTTGCTGGCAAACTCAAGGAAAGCTTCCTCCATGGCCTCCAGGGATCCGTACCGCTCCAGGTGATCATCGTCGATGTTGGTGATGACCGCCACCGCCGGCTCGACCCAGGTGAAAGAGCGGTCGCTTTCATCCACCTCCGCCACCAGATAAGGCCCTTTTCCCCAATGGGAGCTCACCCCCAGGTCCTGCAGCCTGGCCCCCACCAGAAAGCTGGGGTCCACACCTGCGTGGGTGAGGGCCATCACCGTCATGGCGGTGGTGGTGGATTTGCCGTGGCTTCCCGCCACCGCCACCCCCCGCTTTTCCCGAAAAAGGTCAGCCAGAAGCTCCCCCCGGTGAAAAAGGGGGAGCCCCATGGCCCGGGCCGCCCTCACTTCCTCCTCCTCCAACGAGATGGCGGAGGAAAGGACCACCTGCATCCCTTCTTCCAGGTGGGCTGGGGAATGACCCAACTCGATCCGGGCCCCCAGCTGCCGCAGCTCTTCCAGGACCGGCCCCTCCTTGACGTCGCAGCCGCTGACCTCTTGCCCTTTCTGGAGGAGAATCCGGGCCAGGCCGCTCATCCCGATGCCCCCCACCCCAACAAAATGCCATTTCAACCTTTTTGACCTCCTGCCAGCTTCTCCACTTCCTGCAATATATCGTCCAGGGCCCGGGGGCGAGCCTTTTGCAGGGCCGCTTTGGCCATGGCTTTTCGCCGCTCCGGGTCCTTCACCAGGCCCGCCACCTCCGCCACCAGCTTTTCGGGGGTGAGCTCCCGCTCCCGGATCATGACGGCAGCCCCGCTTTGCACCAGGGGCCGGGCATTTCCTTCCTGTTCATTGTGGGCCACATAGGGCGACGGGATGAGGATGCCGGGCACCCCTAAAGCCGCCAGCTCGCTGAGGGTGGTGGCGCCAGCCCTGGTGATGGCGAAATCGGCCGCCGCCAGGGGTATCTCCATGGCGTCGATGTAAGATTTTACCTCTAGCTTTTCCCCTCCCGCCACCCTTATACGGCCTTGGATGGCCGCGAAGTGCTGCGTACCCGTGGCCCAGAGAAGGCGCAAGGAGGGCAGCTCCAAAAGCTGTGGCAGGGCCTGCATAAAGATCTCGTTCAACGTGGACGAACCGCGGCTGCCCGCGAAGATCACCCCAAAGACATCCTGAGGAGAAAGGCCCAGAACGCGCCGGGCGTCTTCCCGGTTCGCCGCAAGGATCTCGGGGCGCAGGGGATTCCCTGTGACAAGGCACCGGGCCCGGGCCGGGAAATGGCGCCGCCCTTCCTCAGCGGGCAAAAAGACACGGCCGACCCAGGGGGAAAGGATGCGGTTGGTGAAACCCGGTACCACGTTTTGTTCCTGCAAGGCGGCAGGGATCCGCAGGAGGACCGCCGCCAGGACCACTGGGCCCGACACATAGCCCCCCGTGCCCACCACCACCTGGGGTTTGAACTCCCTTAAGATGGCCATGGCCCGGGTGAGACCCCGGGCGGCCAAAGCCATCCCCTTCACCCGCTGGGAAGGAGACTTGCCCACGATCCCCCGGGCGGGCAGAAACACCGCCGGCAGGCCTGCCTTGGGCACCAGGTCCTCTTCCATGCCGCCCTTTCCCCCCACGTAGAGGATCTGGCTCTCGGGACGACGCTCCTGCAAGCCCTTGGCGATGGCCAAGGCCGGATAGATATGGCCTCCCGTCCCCCCGCCCGTCACGACGACCCGCATGGCTCTCCCCCTATCCCTCCCGCCGGAGCTCCCTGGAGATGCCCAGTAAGATGCCCACACCGGCCAAGCTTACCACGAGGCTGGAACCGCCAAAACTGAGAAAAGGGAGGGTGATCCCCGTCACGGGAAGGACGGAAAGCACCACCCCGATGTTGAGCATGGCTTGGAGAAGAATTAGGCTGGTGATCCCCCCCGCCAGAAGGCTGAGGAAGGGGTGGGGCGCCAAAAGGGCGACGCGAAAGCCTCTCCAGGCGATGACACCAAAGAGAACGAGGACCAAAAGCCCTCCCACAAAACCCATCTCCTCGGCGATAACGGCGAAGATGAAATCAGTGTGCCGTTCGGGAAGGTAATAGCGCTTGGCGATAGAGCCTCCCAGGCCCACCCCGAAAAGTCCTCCCGACGCCACGGCGTAAAGTCCTTGGATGATATGAAAGCCCGTCCCCAAAGGATCCTGAAAAGGATCCAGGAAGGCCAGAAGCCTCTTCATGCGAAAGGGTTCCAGCCGGATAGCCAGATAGCCGGCGGGCACCGCCGCCAGGGCGGCCCCCACGAGATGGAGGAAGGGAGCCCCGGCGAGAAAGAGCATGGCCAGGGCGGTTCCCAACACGATGGCCGCCGTTCCCAGGTCCTCCACCATGATGAGCCCTGCCACCGCCCCCGCCAGGAGAAGGAAAGGGAGGGTACCGGTGCGGAAGCGCTGCAGCCGCTTTCCCCGATCGTGGAGCCAGCGGGCGAAAAAGATGATGAGCGCCAGCTTGGCCGGTTCTGAGGGCTGCAGGCGCAGGGGCCCCAGGCTCAGCCAGCGGGTAGCCCCGTGGCTGCTGGCCCCCAGGGGGGTGAGGAGGAGAAGTAGGAGAAGGATCGCTCCCAAAAAGAAAAGGGGGGCTCCTTTATACCAGAAGGCAGCGGGAAGGCGGGCGGCTGCCGCCATCCCCACCAGGCCCACCAGCGACCAGACCAGCTGCCGTTTGAAAAAGTAATAAGGATCGCCGTATTGATCCGCCACCACCACGGAGCTGGCGGAGTAGATCATGATAAGCCCCAGCCCCCAGAGGGCGATGACGGAGCTCAAAAGAATCCCGTCGGGAAACCCTTTCCCCCCGGCTCCCCGCTTCACCTTAGAGCCCGCCCCTCAGGAGGGCCCAGAGGGCCAGGCCCGCCGCCGCGGAAGATGCCGCCCAAAACCCGGCGGTCACCCAAGGTTCCGGGATGCCCATCAGCTCAAAGTGGTGGTGGAGGGGGCTCATGCGGAAGATGCGGCGGCCCAGGAGGCGAAAGGAAAGGACTTGCAGGATCACCGAAAGGGTCTCGATGACGAAAACCAACCCATAGAGGAGGAGCCATAGCTCCGTCTTGGTGATGAGGGCCATGGCCACCAGGACCCCGCCCAAGGCCATGGATCCCAGATCCCCCATTATGATGCGGGCCGGGTAGGCATTCCAGAAGAGAAAGCCCAAAAGGGCTCCCCCCAACACGATGCTGAAGGCGGCCAAGGAAAACTCCCCGGTCCACCAGCTGAAGTAGCCCAAAATGGCCAAGACAGGCAAAAAAGCCCCCGTCAGGAGACCGTCGGCCCCGTCGGTGGTGTTGGTGGCATTGGCGGTGGCCAGGACCATCAGCACCACCAGCCCATAGTACCAGGGGCCCAGATCCAGCGTGTAATCGGTAAAAGGGATGGCCACCCACCCGGCAAACCCCATGACCTCCCGCACCAGCCAGGCCAGGAGGAGGCCCATCACCAGCTGAAAAAAGAGTTTGTGGCGGGCCCGCAGGCCAAGGGAGCTGCGCCGGGTCACCTTGAGCCAGTCGTCCATACCCCCAAGGATCCCCAGCCCCACCATACTGATGAGGACGGTGTAGAGGGGCCAGCCCCGGGGAGCCACCCAAAGGGCCAGGAGGGCGGCCACCGCCACAAAGGCCCCTCCCCCCATGGTGGGGGTACCCTGTTTCTTCTGATGGGTCTGGGGGCCCACGTCCCTGACGGGCTGGCCCAGCTTCAACGACAGAAGGGTGGGCAAAAGGGCGTAGATGAGAAGGGCCGTCAGCAGGCCGGCGGCCACAAAGGTAAAGATGGCAGCATCAGCGTGAAAGGTCACCAGAGGAATCCTCTCCCCCCGCCCGCAGCCGGGCAAGGATCTTTTCCAGCTCCCAGCCCCGGGATCCTTTGAGGAGCCAGGCATCCCCGGGCTGCAGCATGGCTTTCAGCGCCCCAAGGGCTTCCTCGCGGGAAGCACAATGGACCCAGGCCTCCGGCGAAAGCCCGCCCTGGAGGGCCCCCTCCCCTATGTGGTACGCCAGAGGCCCTAGGGTGATGAGCCCTTGGAGAAACCCGCACTCCCGCCCCACATCCCGGTGGTAAAGGGGGGCCCGTTCCCCCAGCTCGAACATATCGGCCAAGAGGGCTTTCAAGGGGCGCCCCTCCCCGACCTGCCGGAGCACCTGGAGGGCCGCCCTCAGGGAGGTGGGGCTGGAGTTGTAGGCATCATCCAGGATGAGGGCCCCTTCCAGCTGCAGGAGCTCTGCCCGGTGAGCCTTCGCACGATAAGTGGAAAGAGCCTCCGCCATCTCCCAAGGGTCCAAACCGAAAAGATGCCCCACGGCGGCAGCCGCCAGGGCGTTTTGCACCAGGTGGCGGCCCGGCTGGGCCAGATGCACCTGGGCTCTTCCGCGGGGCGTCCTCAGCTCGAAGGACACCCCGTTTCCCCCATGGACCCGGATATCCCGGGCCTGCACCTGGCTCCCTTCCCCTTCCCCGTACCAGAGGATGGGGGCCCGGCTCTGGAACGCCCGCTCCCTCACCAGAGGCTGATCCCAAGGTAAGACCCCATAGCCATCTTCAGGAAGCGCCCGGATCAGCTCGAACTTGGCCTCCGCCAGCTCCGCCTGGCTCTGAAAAAACTCCATGTGGGATTCGGCGATGACGGTGATGACTCCCACGGTGGGCTCCGCCAGCCGGCAAAGGTATTGGATCTGCCCCGGCCCCCGCATGGCC
>JASBVX010000044.1 GCA_029960865.1 Bacillota bacterium
TCGTCCTCATCGCCCTGGTAGTGGCCGCGGCCGGCGTTCCTTTTCCAGTGGGCCCCTGGGCGCTGGGGGCCCTCGGATGGCTGGTGGCCTTGGGCTTGCGGGGGCGGTTGGCCCTCATGGCGAAGCGCCTTGAAGGCCACGGAAAGGATCGCGCCCAATGGGTGGTGGTGGGGGCATCGGGCCCCGCCGAGGGAGCCCTTCTCGCCCTGGGTTTCTGGGCCCTCCTCGGAGGCTGGTGGGCCCCTCACTGAAGGCCTCACCCCGGAGGGTTGACAACCGAACACCTGTTCCCTTACCCTCAGGACAAGAGATGAACATGCGTTTGCCTAAGGGGTGGCCTCATGAAACGGATGCTGGCCTTTCTCGCGACGGCGGTCTTTCTTTGGGGTCTTGCCTACTGGCATCCTGCGGGGGCTGAAGGCCTACGAGAACCGGCGACGGTGGTGGTCCAGCCCGGCGATACCCTCTGGCAGCTGGCCACCCGTTACGCTTCGCCTCGGGAAGATCTGCGCCGCTGGATCGACCGGGTCATGGAGCATAACCACCTCCAAAGCCCTCTGATCTATCCCGGACAGGTGCTGGAGATTCCCTAAGGTTACTTCCTATAATGTATATTATGTAAACTCGAGAACCCATCGACCGCGTCCTTCGGTTATCATGGGTAGCGGGAGGTCCTTCCATAGCGTCCTTTTCATGCGTATGGGAAGAAGGTTACCTATACCTGCAGGGGGAAGATGAGGGGCTGCAGCTAAGGCTCACCCGCCCTCTCCCACCGGAAGAGGGGTCTCACCTCTTGGCCTTTTTTGCCCTGGCGCGAAAGGGGCAGCGGGCTATCTATCGCACGCCCGACGAGGCGCTCTCCTTCTATGCCGATCCTCGGCCAGGGGATGTGACCCGCCTGACAGTGGAATGGTCGGCTGCAGGCCATGCCACCTTCAGCGCTTTGCTGCCAAGGCATCATCTCTTTGTGGAGCATCCGTCGACCCACCGGGAGGCCCAAGACGCCACGGAAGGCCTGGAGGCAGGAGATGGAACTCCTGCGCCTTTCCCTCGGAAGGAGTCCCAGCGGCAGCCCTGAACTGGGAAAGGGGCAGCAGGAGGCAACCGGGCTTTCCGAGGGGTTCGATCATGCCATCCCCCACGAGGGCGGCCGTCCCCGTCTCCAGCCAGAGCCCCCAGCGCAGGGCCCTTGGGGCGCGGCTGAGGCTCTGCACCCAGGTGAGAAAGTGGCTACCATGGGAGGCGGCACCGGCGATGGCGAAAGAGGGAAGAAGGCCCCAGCCGGGGGCTGGCGTTTCTCCGTCCCTTGCCGCCAACCATCCCCCCGCCAGGGAGGCTGCCCCTCCTAGGAAGGCGATGGGCGTCCCCTGGCGATACGCCGCCTGGAGGGCTGTGGTAAAGGAGCTGTCGCTCCCCAACAAGGCGCCCTGTTCCGGGTCCTGCCCCGCCACGATCACCAGATCGCTTTCCAAGAGCCCATCCCAGCGGCGGGGATCTTCGGCGTCGGTGCGGGTGACCAGGGCCAAAGCGCTGATCTTTTCCACGCCGAAGCGGTTCAGCTGGCGGGCGATGTGGCGCGCCGGCGGGGCAAAGGAAACATCCATGCCCGCCACCACCATCACGCGGCTCCCCCTCCCCCGCGCCAGGTGAAGAAGGCGCAGGGTCAGGGGGTCGGACAGGCGGCTGTCGGCGGCGAGAAGGACCGGCCCTCCCCCTTCCCGCGGAAGGATTCGCTCCTGGAGGTTTTGGGACCAGGCCTTTCCTTTGGCCGGTCGCTGCAGCTTTCCCCGCAAACCGGAGAGGCGGTGTTGAATCCACCATTGGAAATCAGTGATGGCCCCATCCAGCACCTCGCGCAAGTCCATGGTGGAACTATACTACGTTTCCTTCGGGGCCAAAAGAAAGGAGGGCGCCCCTCCCGAGGCGCCCCCCTTCCCGGGATTTCAGGTCACTGATTATCGATCTGGGCCCTTTGCAGGCGGCCGCTGTAATCGACATAGACCGCCTTCCATTCGCTGTAGGCATCCAGAGCTGCCTGCCCCGCTTCCCGGTGGCCGTTCCCGGTGTTACGGTAGCCCCCAAAGGGCAGCTGGATTTCGGCCCCGATCGTCCCGGCGTTGATGTAGACGATGCCGGTGGCCAGGTCCCGGATGGCTTTGAAGGCCCGATTGACGTCCTGGGTGAACATGGCGCTGGAAAGGCCATACTGGACGCTGTTATTCACCTTGATGGCCTCTTCCATGGTATCCACCGGAATGAGGGCCAGGACCGGACCGAAGATCTCCTCCGTCGCAATCCGCATATCGGGCCTCACCTCGGCGAAGAGGGTGGGCTTGTAGAAGGCTCCTTTGGCCAAGTCCCCTTCGGTGGCCGGTTCGCCCCCCACCACCAGGCGGGCGCCTTCCTTTTTGCCGATTTCCACGTACATATGAACCTTTTCCCGGGCTCGGGCGTGAATGAGGGGTCCCACATCGGTGCTTTCGAGGAGGCCATCGCCCAAACGAAGCTCAGCCGCCCGCTCTGCCAATTTATCCTCCAGGGCCTTGGCGACGCTCCTTTGCACGATGACGCGGCTGGCGGCCGTGCAGCGCTGGCCTGACGTCCCAAAAGCGCTCCAGAGGATCCCGTCCACCGCCAGATCCAGGTTGGCGTCCTCCAGCACGATGACAGCATTCTTTCCGCCCAGCTCCAGGGTTACCCGCTTCATGCCATGCTCTGCCGCCGTCACCGCGACGTGCTGGCCCGATTCCACCGACCCCGTGAAGGAGATCAGCTGCACGTGGGGATGGCGGATGAGGGTCTCTCCCACCGTATCTCCGGGGCCGTAAACCAGGTTGACGACCCCTTCAGGAATCCCCGCTTCCTCCAGCACCTCCACCAAAAGGGCCGCCATGATCGGCGTATCGCTGGCCGGCTTGAACACCACCGTGTTCCCCAAAATCAGGGCCGGCATCATCTTCCAGAAGGGAATAGCGGTGGGGAAATTCCACGGTGTGATGATCCCCACCACCCCCAAAGGTTCCCGGAGGCTGAAGGCGAACTTGTTGGGCAGCTCTGAGGGGACCGTGTGGCCAAACTGCCGGCGCCCCTCGGCCGCCATGTAGTAGGCGATGTCGATGGCTTCCTGCACGTCTCCCCGGGCTTCGGGAAGCACCTTCCCCATCTCCCGGGTCAGCATCCGGGCCAGCTCTTCCTTGCGCCGGACCAGGATTTCCGCCGCCTTGAAGAGGATCTCCCCCCGTTTAGGGGCCGGATAAAGCCTCCAGCTCTCAAAGGCCTTGCGCGCCGCCTCCACGGCGGCCTCCACATCCTCCGGCCCGGAAAGGGCCACCTCCCCCAGGGGTTCCCCATTGGCGGGGTTGATGCTTTGGTAACGGCGGCCGCTCTTGGCCTCCACCCATTTCCCGTCGATAAAATTGGCGTAAAATTTCAAGCCTGTCCCTCCTTTAGGTTGCTTCTGCCCTTTCAAGGTACCATTAAACATCCGGGGGAAAAAGGAGGTGGGCCTCAGAGGTTGAGGGCCAGGATCCCTCCCAGAACCCCCAGGAATAGAGCCAGACCCATATCGGCCAGGAAAGGTCCCAGGCTGACCGCCGTGGAAAACATGAGCAGGCTCAGGGCTGCTGCGGCCAGGCCATAGAAAAGGCCGCCCAGCGCACCATGAAACCATCCCCTGGCCCCTGCCCGGCGGGCGGCCACGCCCCCCGCCCAAAGGGCCAGGAAATACCCGGAATAATGGGCAGCCTTTAGGGAGGGCCCTTCCGCCAGGCCTCCCCACCGGATCAGAAGGGCCCAGGCCAGGGCCAGCAGTGCCGCCCCCAAAAGACCCGCCACGCCGCCCCAAAGAATTGCCCCCCAGCGCGTCTCCTGCCCTCCCAAGGCAAATCCACCCCTGGCTTCCCATATGAAAGCCAAGGCTCTTTCATCCCACAAAAAAGCGGGGGCCTTGGGGCCCCCGCCGGAGGCGGATCTTCAGCTGGGCGGGTCAGGGTTTTTGTCCCATTCCCGGCGGGCTCTGCGGATCATCTTCCGGACCATGCCGCCGCCGATCTTTCCCACTTCACGGGTGGTCAAGCGGCTCCAGCCTCGCTCCTCGATATCGTCATCGAGACCCAGCTCTCGTGCCACCTCGTATTTCAGGCGGTCTAGCGACGTTTCCGAGCGCGGTCGCTCCTTCATCTCTTCGACCTCCTGTGTCGGCTGCCGACGGCCTTAATATGCCCCGCCGCCGCCCGGCGATTCTCTTCAGCTTCTGCGTTTTTTAAGATGTTCCGCCACTTCTTCCAAGCTTTGGAACCGGAACGGGGAAAGGGTTCCCTGGAGAAAACCTTGGGCTGCTGCCAAGAGCTCTTCCCGGGTTCCCTGGAGAAAGGAAGCGGGTGGTAGGCTTCGCAGCAGGAGGAGCCCGTAGCTTCGGTACAGGATGCGATCATCCAGGAGCACAAAGAGGCCCTGATCGTAGGCGGTGCGGATGAGACGCCCAAAAGCCTGCTGCAGGAGGGTAGCCGCCGGCACCACATGAAGCCGGAAGAACCACGGCTCTCCCGCCTCCTGAAGGCTTTCTTTCAGGGCTTCCAAGCGAGGAAGGTTGGGGCGGGGAAAGGGGATCCGGTCCACCACCACCAGGCGCAAGAGGTCACCGGGAAGGTCCACCCCTTCCCAGAAGCTCTGGGTACCTAAAAGGACCACCCTCCCCCGCTGGCGCAAGGCCGCCAGGAGCTCTGACCGAGACCCGTCCTCCCCCTGGGAAAGGAAGGTGATGTCCAGGCGGAGACGGTCCAGGGCCTCCCGGCACGCTTTCAAGGCCCGATAGCTGGTGAAAAGGAAAAGGGCTCGCCCCTCCGATATCCGGGCCAGTTCTCCCAGAAAAGGAGCCACCTCGTCCCAGGAGCCCCCCGGTAGATCCACGGGCACCATGACGAGGGCCTGCTCCCGGTAATGGAAGGGCGAGGGCGTCTGCAGCGTTTCGTAGTGGGTGAGGCCCAATCGCCGGGCAAAAGGGGAGAGATCTCCCGCCACGCTCAACGTGGCCGACGTGAAAACGGCCGCGTGCACCCTGGAGAGGAGCTTTTCCTGCAGGTAGCTCCCGGCATCCAGGGGAGAGAGCTGCAGCTCATCCCGTCCCTTGGGGCGCTGCCAGAAGCTCACCCATCCGCCAGGAGGATGGAGCCAGAGGTTCAGGTGATGGATGGTCTCCGCCACGATCTGCCGCCACCCGCCGAACGGGAAGGAGCTCTCACTTTCCGCCTCGCCCCGGCCCAAAAGGTGGCCCAGCTCCTCCAGCCGGCTCCCCCACCTTTCTCCCGCCTCGGCGACCTTCGGATCCCCATCCCGCCAGCGTTTCTCCTCGTCCGTGCCCCCCCAGCGCCCGAGGGCAGAAAAGAAATCTTCCAAGGCCTCCCCAGCCCTCTTTAGGGTGGCCGACGCCTCCTTCTCAAGTTCCCGCGGCCAGGGCAGGGAGGCCATCTCCCTCAGATAACGTCGCCAGAGATCTCTTGGGATGGTGGCCCCCAGGTGCTGGGCGGCCGCCTCCTCCAGGTGATGGGCTTCGTCCACGATGACGACGTCATAGGGGGGCAGAAGGTCTCCTCCCCGCCGGGCATCGGTCAGCAAGAGGGCGTGGTTAACTACCAAAAGGGAAGCCTTTTCCGCCTCCCGCCGGGCTTTCCACACGAAACAATCATCGAAGAAGGGGCAGGCTCTCCGGGCGCACGCGTGGGGTTCCACCCCCAAGGGAACCGGCAGGGAAGAATGGGGAAGTTCCCCCAGATCCCCATCCTGGGTCAGGTGGAGCCAGGAGGCCACCTGGGCGAGGAAAACAGGATCCTGGCCGGCCCCGCCTTGCCGCCGCAGTTCGTCCCAGCGCCGCAGGCAAAGGTAGTGGGCCTGGCCCTTGAGGAGGGCGGCCCGTTTCCCCGGCCCGCTGGCGGCCAGGGCCAAGGGCAAGTCATGGTGGAGGAGCTGTTCCTGCAGCTGGAGGGTACGGGTGGCCACCACCGCCCGTCCTTCCCGGCGGCCAAGGGCCGGCAGGAGGTAAGCCAGGCTTTTGCCGCTCCCGGTGCCCGCCTCCGCCACCAGAAACCCGCCTTTCTGGAGGGTCTCCTCCACCGCCCTGGCCATGGCCTCCTGGCCCGGCCGCCTTTCGAACTGGGGGAATAGCTGAGCCAGGACCCCACCGCTGCCGAAGATCTCCCCCACCGATCCCTGGTGGGGAGCCGCGGGGAGGGCCGAAAGGCGCTCCCGGTGGCCCGGATAAGGGACCCACCTTTCCTTTTTTTGCCCCTCTTCATCGGCGGGCCACCGGTAAGCTTCTTCAAGCCAACGGCCCAAAGGATGGCCCAAGAGAAAATGGTTCCAGGAAAACTTCAAGGCGGCAGGAGCCGCCTGGGCTCGGGCCACCGCCCGGTAAAGGAGGGCTTCCGCCTCTACCCCTTCCTCGGGTCCCGGCGGGGTCTCCCGAGGCCAGAGAAGGGGCAAAAGGTGGGCCCAAGGCACATCGTCATCTCCCATCCCCACGGTTAGAAGGTCGGAAGGAAGGGCTTCTCCTGCCACCGGGCGTCCTTCCCGGTAGCGGCGGTATCCCCCGTCCCAACGCACCTCCCAGGTGGCCATGGCTCACTTCCCTGCCGCCGTTTCATTCCACCGGATCACCCGGGCATGGGGATCGGCCAGGCCTTTCGCCTTCACCTTGCTGAGGGAACCGTTTTCCACCGCGAAATGGCGACGAAAGGAGAGGTCCATCCCCAAGATGATGGTCAGCCAGGAGCGGATCAACGCCCCGTGGGCCACCACCAGCACCGCCTTCCAGGGCTGGGCGAAGAGATCCTCGCTGAAGCGGCGCAGCCGCGCTTCCACCTCGGCAAGGCTTTCCCCCCCGGGGACATGCCAGCCTTGCCGGTGCTTTTCCCACTCCAAAGGAAAGCGCCGGGCGATCTCCTGGGAGGTGAGGCCTTCCCACTGCCCAAAACGGCTTTCCCGCAACCGTTCATCGGTAATGAGAGGAGGGGGTCCCGCCAGGTAGTCGCGGATGATGGCGGCCGTCTCGACGGCTCGCTGAAGATCGCTGGCATAGACCGCATCCAAGGGCACGCTCTGCAAACGCTGCCCCAGCCAGTGGCTTTGCTGGCGCCCCGTCCCGTTGAGGGGCACATCGGACCACCCCTGAAAACGGCCTTCTTCATTCCATGAGGTGGTCCCGTGGCGCACCAGGTAAAGGGTCAAAGGCCTTCCACCAGCCGGCGCGACCGGCTTTTCACCTCAAAGGCGATCCGTTCCTCATCGAGGGTCAGAAGGCGGCCCCCCTCCAAAAGGAGGTTTCCCGCCACCATCACCGCCTCCACATCGGCATCCTGGGCGCCGTAGACCACCGCCGCATGCCAATCGAAAAGAGGCACGAAACGAGGGGCAGCGAGGGAGAGAAGGACCAGATCCGCCGGCCCCCCTGGCCTCACTTGCCCCAGACCCTCCCACCCGAGAATGTCACCTCCGGCAGCCGTCCCGAGGAAAAAGGACTCCCGGGCCGAAAGAAGGGTGCCGTCCCGCTCGCGCCCCTTGCTGAGCCACGAGGCAAGCCGCATCTCCTCAAAGAGGGAGAGGGTATTGGTGGAAGTGGGTCCGTCGGTACCCAGGCCCACCCGCACCCCTTTCGCCAAAAGATCCCGCAAGGGGGCGATACCGCTCCCCAGCTTCAGGTTGGAGAGGGGATTGTGGGCCACCCCTCCTCCCGGAAGGGCTGCCAGGAGTTCCATATCCTCTTCATCCACCCATACGCAGTGGGCTGCCAAGAGGGGGCGGTCCCAAAGCCCCCAGCGGGCCATCATCTGGATGGGGCTGGCCCCATATCGCCGCCGGTACGCCGCCACTTCCCCCTCCGTCTCGTGGAGGTGGATGTGGATGGGGACGTCCAGGTCCCGGGAGGCGGCGAAGACCTCCCGCAAGAATTCAGGAGGGCAGGTGTAAGGGGCATGGGGCCCCAGCATCGTCTTGAGGCGCCCCTCTCCCGCCCCTTCAAAACGGCGGCAAAGGTCCACCCCTTCCTGGAGGGCCCTTTCCCCGGCGCCGTCCTCCCCTGCCACCAGACCCCGGGAAAGGACCGCCCTCATGCCGCTTTCCAGCACCGCCCGGGCCACTTCCTCTTCGAAGAAGTACATATCCACGAAGGCGGTGGTACCGCTCTTCACCATCTCCACGATGCTGTGCAGCGTCCCCCAGTAGACATCCTCCGGCTGCAACCGGGCCTCCGCCGGCCAAATCTTGGTCTGCAACCACTCCATCAGGTTCATGTCATCGGCAAAGGTGCGAAAAAGGCTCATGGCCGCATGCTGGTGAAGGTTGATGAGGCCCGGCAAAAGGAGCTTACCTTCCCCTGGGATGACTCGGCCCGCAGGAAGGGGCTCATCGGGAGCCAAGATGTCCCCAACCCGGTCCTCCTCCACCACCACGCTGACTCCTTCCTGCACCCCTCCCCGCCCATCCAAAAGGGTCACGCCGCGAAAGATCACCCGCGCCGCCTCTTTTCGTTCTTCACCGGCATCCCTGACCGCCACCCCCATGGGGAGGGGCACCCGAGCGCAGGCACACCCCTGACGATCAGGGGGCAGCTCCACCAGCACATCCCGCAGGAAAGGGGCCAGAACACCCTGCCAGCCGGCCATGGCTTCCAGCACTTCTTCCTGGGTCAGGGGCTCCCTTTTGATCCCCGCCCCATAGTTGGTCACCAGGGCCACCGCCATGTAGCAAAGGCCCAGCTCCCTCGCCAGCACCACCTCGGGGATCCCCGTCATCCCCACCACATCCCCGCCCAGGTGGGCCA
>JASBVX010000045.1 GCA_029960865.1 Bacillota bacterium
GAAAGGGTGATGAGGCGGTCCGATTCGTTGGCCTGGCACCACCTCTTTTGGGCAAAGGGAAGATCCATGGAGAGGGTGAGGATGACGATGTCGTCACTCAGGTGGAGAGCTTCCTGGTTGAAGCGGCGGGCTTCCCGGTCGCAGACCGACGTATCCAGGGAGGGAACGCTCAAAAGGACCCGCACCTTACCTTTCCAATCGGATCCTTTCACCCCTTTCAGATCGGTGGTGACGGCGGTGAAATCGGGGGCCCTATCTCCCACCTTCAGTTCAGGACCGATGAGATCCACCTGGTTGCCCGCCAGATTGAAGGCTCCTTTTCTCACTTGCGCCATAGCCCATCCATCCTTTCCAAGGACCATCATACCAGTTTTTGCTTCAGCAACGACCCGTCGGGCCCCCTCCCCACCACGATGGGATACAGGTCCTTTTGGGCGCAGAAGGGAAGGTCCTCTTCCAGCCCTACCTCCAGAAGATTCTGGCCCGCCTGGCTCTGGAGAAGGCACTGGAGCTCCCGGCCCCGCCAGGCCTGGGCCACCGAGAGGGCCAAAAGAGCCCCATCCCCTTGAGGCTTGGCCCCCAGGGATTGAAGGGTTTCCGCCAGGATGCCCGCCGCTAGGAGGTCATCCAAGGCCGGTGCCCCTTCGGTCCCGGCGCAGGCGATGATAACGTAGGGGTAGTCTTTGGCTTGGCGGGCCATGGCCAACGCGGTGGCGGTGACGTTCAAAAGGGCGAAGGCCAAAAGGGGCACAGAGGAAGGGACGGCCACGATGGTCTTGCTGCCGTTGGTGGTATAGAGGGCTACCGTCTTGCCGCCCAGGTCTCCCTGGGCCATCTCCCGAGGGGAATTCCCCAGATCAAAGCCCGGGGCTTTGAGCCCCTTCACCTCGGCGGCAGTGAGGGCCCCTGTCTCCTTTTGGCGGCGGCAAAGGTCCAGGTCGGCAAACGGTCGCACGTCCTTGGCGCCATGGGAAAGGGCCGTGACGATGGTGCTGGTGGCCCGGGTCTGATCCACGGCAGCCACCTGCACCTTCTCCCAGGGAAAGGGAACATGAGGGCTGACGGTCTTTTCGCCCGGCGTGAGATCCTGGCGGCGAAGGATGACGGAGACGGTCAAGGACAAGAAAACACCTCTTTCGCTTTCCCAGGATAGCGGAGGAGGCCAAGATACGGCCAGCTTTCCCTGCTCATACCGTAATGGCCGAAAGGGGGAAGGGTGTCATGGAAGAGGGCCTTTTCAGCTCCGATCTGCAGCCCCTCCGGAAGGGGCGCAGCCAAAAGCCCCGCCTGGCGGGGATCACCATGGTGATGGATACGGGGCTTGGGTTGGAGAGCACCCGGGAGCTCATGGAAGTGGCCGGGCCCTTCATTGATTTCCTGAAGCTGGGCTTTGGCACCGGCTATCTCTATCCGGCGGGGCTGCTCCTGGCCAAAGTGCGCCTTTTGCGCAGCTACGGGGTCCATGTCTACTGCGGCGGGACCTTTTTGGAAGTGGCGGAAGCCCAGGGAAAGGCGGAGGTCTACCTCCAAAAGATGCAAAAAGCCGGCTTCGACTACGTGGAGATCTCCGATGGGACCCTGCCCATGAGCCTGCGGAGGCGCCGGGAGCTCCTTTCCCTCGCCAGGGATCTGGGGCTGGAAGTGGTGACGGAAGTGGGCCAAAAACACCCCGACGATCGCCTTCCCCTTTCCCGCTGGGTGGAGCAGATCCACCAGGACTTGGAGGGCGGGGCCCGCTTCGTCCTGGTGGAGGCGAGGGAGTCGGGGGAGGGCACCGGCCTCTTCGACGAAGGTGGCCGGGTGGATGGGAGCGTCCTGGCAGCCTTGGAAGGGGCAGCGCCTTTAAAGGCCCTCATCTGGGAAGCTCCCCAGAAGAGCCAGCAGCACTTCTTCCTCCAGCGCCACGGAGTGAACGCCAACCTGGGGAACATTTCCCCTCAGGGTGTCATGGCCCTGGAGGCGCTGCGCCTGGGGTTAAGGGGCGACAGTTTGCGGCTTTTGCTGCGGGAGAAGAGGGTCCGTGGCTGAGCTTTTGCCACCCTACGGGGGGACCTTGGTTTCCCTCTACGACGATTGGGAGGAAGAACCCGCCCACGTCATGCCGGTGGGGGAAAACACCATCCAGATCATCGGGGCCCTGGCCTCGGGTGCCTTGAGCCCCCTGAAGGGTTTCATGGACCGGGAGACCTGCCGGAGCGTCGTGGAAGAGATGCGGCTTCCAGGCGGTCTTCCGTTCCCTTACCCCATCCTTCTCCCGGCCCCTCCCTTTTTTGCCCGCCGCCTCCGCCCAGGGGAACCGGTGGGCCTTCAGGATACCCAGGGGAACCCGGTGGCGCTTTTGCAGGTGGACGATGTGTTTGCCTTCGATGGCCGCTGGGATCCGCTTCTAGGGTCGGAGGACATCTTTTTGCCGGCGCCCTCCCATATGTTTTTGGGAGGGACCTTGAAGGTGGCCCGGCGCCTTTGGGCAGGGGATGAGCCGGCTTCCATGCGGGAGCTTTTCTTGCGCCGCGGAGCGCGCAAGCTGGCGGGAAAGGCCCTGCGGGATCCCCTCTTTCGGGATACGGAATACCTTTTGCGGTTGGTGCTGGAAGAAGAGGATGGGGTTCTTCTCCTCCTCTACGACGATGACAGCTTTGGCCTCCCTAACCGGGTGCGGGCAGAAGGGATGCGCCGGGTCCTCCAGAGCTACTTTCCACCCCGGCGGGTGGAGGTGGTGGGGAAGCCCTGGTGGCCTCTGGGAGGCCACGTGCGCAAGGCCCTTTTGAGCGCCGTGGTCCTCAAAAACTACGGGTGCCAACGAATCCTCTACCTCCCCGACGATGTGGGGGAAGACGGGGTGCCGGGAGGAAAGGGCGGCAAAGCCTACCGCCTCCTGGAATCGTGGCTTCCCCACTTCACGCGCCCCCTGGAGGTGGACCCTTTCCTTTCCTGGCAGGTGTACTTTTGCGATGGGTGCGGCCAGCTGACCACGTCCCGCACCTGCCCCCACGGCCCTTTGGAGAAGGTTATGATGAATCGGGAGCGGTTGGGGCGTCTTCTCCAGGCGGGGGTGACGCCCCCGCCCCAGTATGTGCGCCCCGAACTGGCCCGCTACCTTTTGGGCTGGACCCGGGGCGGCACGGGGAAAGGGGGGTAAGGGGTGTTGCGGACCCTTTGCAAGGGGAAGATCCACCGGGCCACCGTGACCCAGGCCGACCTCAACTACATCTGGAGCATCACCATCGATCAGGACCTGATGGAGGCGGCAGGGATCCTTCCTTTTGAGATGGTGCAGATCACCAACCTCAGCACCGGCGACCTCTGGCAAACCTACGCCATCGCCGGCCCCAGGGGAGGCGGGGACATTTGCCTCAACGGCCCTCCCGCCAGGCGGTTTCAGCCGGGGGATAAAGTGATCATCCTTTCTCTGGGCCTTTTTTCCGAGGAGGACCTGAAGGACTTCCACCCCAAGGTGGTCTTTGTGGACGACGAAAACCGCGTCACATCCATCCGCGCCTACGAGGAACCTTTCGTCAGTTTTCCCGCCCCCACGGCATAAAGCTCCCCAGGGGGTCTGGGCGTGAAGGGATGGAGGAAAGGAGGGGCTTGGCTCCTTCTTTTCTTATGGGGGGGCATCCTTGCCGGCTGCGGGTTAGGGGGAAAGGGGGAGCCGCCGGTGGAAAAAGGTATGCTGCGCCATTACGGGCCCCTGGAGGGGCGGCCCCGGGTCTTGATCCTCAGCAGCCATCGCTATGAAACCTACGACTGCCGGAAAGGGGAGGAGGGGCCCTGCCACGTGGTGGCGGCAGCCCGCCTTTTGGCCAAGGGCCTGGGAGAAAAGGGCTGGTCGGTCTTCCACGACGAGGGCTTGGGGGAGACGGGCGGTTCCTCCAGCCCCTACTCCGACATCCGGCCCCTTTTGCTCGCAAGGGTGCAGGCGCTTTCCCCCGATCTCATCATCGATGTCCACCGGGATGCCCTCACCCACGAGGATGCCACCGATGCCTGGCGGGGAAAGCCGACGGCCCGCCTTCTCCTGGTGGTGGGGTCCAGGCCCCTCCTCCCCTATCCTTGGCGGCAGAACCTGGAGCTAGCCGCCTGGCTGACAGAGAGGCTCCAGGAAGAAGCTCCCCGGGTCATGCGGGGGATCTGGGTGAAGACCGGCTCTTACAACCAGGAGGTGGGGCCGCCTTCCCTTCTCCTGGAGATCGGGGGGCATGGCAGCCGCCCGGATGAGGTGCGCCAGGCGGTGACCCTGCTCTTAGAGGTCCTCCCCGGTCTTCCTTTACCGGGGAGAAGCCAGGATGAGGGCCGACCCTAAGATGATGAGGCCGATCCCGGGGAGGCGGCCCCGCAGGTCTTCTTGAAAAAGGAAGCGGGCCAAAAGGGCAGTGACTCCCTGGGAGAGGGCCATGAGGGGTTCCTGGAGGGAGATGGGCACAGTGGGAAGGGCCCAAAGGGCCAGGAGAAAGGTGAGAAGGTTGTTCCCGCCGGCTAGGATCACCAGGCCTTTTTCCCTTTGGGCGAAGTGAAAGGCCAGGGAGAGCTTTTTTTGCCATCCCAGGATGAGGGCCAGGAGGAACGTGACGGTCAAGAAGGCGGAGGCGGCATAGGGGATCGGATCTTCCCCCGGCGCCATGGCCTGATCCAGCTGGCGCTGGAGGGCCAGAAGGCCTGCATAGAGGAGCATGGCGGGGCCGCCGGGGATCTTCAGGAGCCCTCTCAGGTGGAGAAGGGAGGAAGGCCGTTTTTGGTAGAGGGAGGCGGAACCCCCCATGATGAAGAGAAGGCCCAAAAGGGAAGGGGCATCCCAGGAAGAAGCTTTTCCAAGGAAGAGATCCAGGAGGAAGAGAAAGCCATAGCTGAGGCTGCTTAAAGGGGCCACTTGCGAGAGTTCCCCCTGGCGGAGGGCCAGGATGTAAAGGAAGGTGGAAAGAGCCAGGAGGATACCGGAGGGCAAACCCACCCAGGGAAGGGGCCAAGCCCAGGGGAGGAGAAGGAGGGCCGGCAAGGCGAAAAACCAGAAGGTGGGGATAAGGCCGTGGGGGGCGCGGTGTCCCAGGCGTTTGAGAAGGGCCCGCTCCCCTCCGATGGCCACCAGGCGAAGGCCCACCAGTCCCCAGGCCAGCACGCTTAGGACTTATGCGAAGGGGAGATCCGATTTGCGTCCCATCGACCTTAGAAGCGACACCCTGACCACCCCCACCCCCGCCATGCGCCGGGCCATGGCCGAGGCGGAAGTGGGAGACGATGTCTACGGCGAAGATCCCACCGTCAACCGCCTAGAAGAGGAGGCGGCGGCCCTTTTGGGAAAGGAGGCGGCCCTCTTCGTCCCCAGCGGGACCATGGGCAACCAGATCGCCCTTCTTCTTCATACCCACAGAGGTGATGAAGTCTGGCTGGAAGCGGAAAGCCACATCTATTGGTACGAAGTGGGAGGCCTGGGATCCCTTGCCCACGTGCAGCCTCGACTCATCTTCGGGCGAAACGGCAAGTTTGGCCCCCAAGACTTGGAGGCTCTCCGCGAACCCCCCGATATCCACCGGCCCCGGCCCCGCCTTCTTTGCCTGGAAAACACCCACAACCGGGCGGGAGGGGTGGTCTGGACCGTGGGAGAGGTGGAAGAGGTGGCGGCGGCCGCCCGGCGCCTAGGCCTGGCCTTCCACCTGGATGGGGCCCGCCTTTTCAACGCCGCTGTGGCACTAAAGGTGAAACCGTCGGTATTGGCGGCGCCCTTCGACACGGTGATGGTGTCCCTCAGCAAGGGGCTGGCGGCCCCTGTGGGTTCCCTTCTCCTGGGGAGCCGGGACCAGATCGGCGAGGCCCGCCGCTGGCGAAAGCTGCTGGGAGGGGGCATGCGCCAAGCGGGGATCCTGGCGGCCGCCGGGCTCATCGGGCTGAGGGAGATGGTGGAGCGGCTGGAGGAAGACCACCTCCACGCCCGGATCCTGGCGGAAGAGATGGCCACCTGGCCCGGGTTAAACGTGGATTTGTCTTTGGTCCAGACCAATATCGTCAAGGTGACGGTGGCCAGGGAAGATCTGGACGGCCCTGCTTTGAGCGCTCGCTTCCACGAGGCGGGGGTGAAGGTTTCCGCCCTGGGCCCCCGGTTTATCCGCCTGGTGACCCACAAGGACGTCTCCCGCCGGGATGTGGAGGAGGCCCTTCGGCGGATGAAGGAAGCCTATCGGGCTTGATGGTAGGGGAGGCCTGTCCCCGGTTCTGAGCTGAAGAAAGGGTTTTTTTCCACCGGCGGTTCTGGCCGGCGCTCCAGGCGGCGCTGAGCATACCAGCGTTCTTTGGCGCGGTAGAGGGCCTGGTCGGCCCGGCGGAAAAGGGATTCGTAATCTTCTCCGTCTTCGGGACACCAGGCGGCCCCCGCCGATACCGTGATTTCCAGCGCCGTCCCGTCGGAAAGGGAGATGGGTTCCTTGCGGACCGCCTCCTGCAGGTGGCGCATCCTTTCGTCCAGGGGGCCCCGTTGGATATCGGGAAGGATGATGGCGAATTCTTCGCCCCCTACCCGGTAGACCCCGTCTCCAGGCCGAACGTGGTGGCGGAGCCGCTGGGCCACCACCTGGAGGACGTCGTTCCCCGCATCGTGGCCGTAGGTGTCGTTGACGCTTTTGAAGGCGTCGATGTCCATGAGGATGAGGCCAAAGGGTTTTTTCGCCTGGTGGTAGAGATCCAGGCTGATCTGGATGTCGTCGGCAAAACCCCGCAGGTTCCAGACCCTCGTCAGGCGATCCTGGCGGGATTCGAACCGGGCCAGGATGAGCTGGTGGGAGGTCAGGCTGAAGGCGAAGAGCATCACCAGGACCAGCGTGACCATCAAGAAGTTGGGGGCGGCCATCTCGTAGGCCATCACCGCCGAGCTGACGATCTCCAGAACCTGCAGCTGGAAGGTGGCGGAAAGGGCCGAACGCAGGCGCAGACGGGGCGAGGGATCGGGGTCCGTCAGCACCATGAGAACCACCATGCTGACGTTGGCCACAAGGAATCCCAAAGCCGCCACACCGCCCGCCACCGCCGCCAAGGGGGAGGGGACGTGGAGGTAGATCCAGGCGGCCAGGGCTCCCGCCAGCGTTGCCTGGCTAAGCCCGATGAGGCGGCGGGTCCAAGACCAGCGGGGGTTCATGACGATCCGCACCAGCCCATCGGCGACGGCCAAGAAGAGGGCGGCGCCGGGACCGCTGTAGGCCAGCCCGGCGATGACCAGGGGCAGGGACAGGGCATAGGTGAGCCCCCCCGGCAGGCGCAGGTGGTAGGCATCCAGGAGGAGGATCCCCAGGAACAGGAAGAGGAGGACGGCGTCGAACCGGGGAAGCCCCGCCCAGATCCAGGCTGCCAGGGCCAGGGCTGTGAGGACGATAGCGTACACCGACCGCATGTGTTTGGACACTTTGGCTCTCCCTATTCCGATGCCTCGAGGCCCGCCGGCAACTGGCACGTGCGGTGAAGAAGGAAAGGGAACAGCTGGCCCCGAAGATCCATGTTGTTCATTATAGCTGTGTCAAAGCGAAGGGCGGGTGAGTGCCGGTGTGGACGCCTTTGCTGTTGCCCTGGCCCTGGGCAGCGGGGCAACAGGCAGTGCTGGTGGGGGTGCTGCTGGGAGCCAGCATTGTGGACGTGAAGCAGCGCCGCATTCCCAATCTTCTAAACCTCGCCGGAGCCCTTTTGGCTTTCACGTTCTCCCTTCTAGGGGGAAAATCCTTCTTCTGGTCCAGTCTCAAAGGAAGTCTTACGGTGTTTTTTCTCCTGCTCTTGCTGCACCTGATCAGCCGGGGCCGCCTGGGTCTGGGGGACGTGAAGCTGGGCTTCGTCCTGGGGGCGTTTCTGGGACCCGAGGCTGGCCTTCTGGCTGTCACGTGGGCCTTTTTGATCGGGGGTGGGGTGGCCCTCGTGCTTCTTCTCATGAAGAAAATTTCACGGGAGGACAGTTTACCCTTGGCTCCCTTTTTCGCTCTTGGCACCCTCATCCTTTACCTTGACCCGCACCTTTGGGTCCCTTAGGATAAATTCAGGGAAAACACCCGGAATTATGGGGATATGGGGGAGGATTATGTACATTACGACGAAGGGCCGCTACGGCACCAAGGCGCTTTTTGAACTGGCGTTGCGGCAAGGGGAGGGTCCGGTGGCCCTTCGCACCATCGCCCAGGCGCAAAACCTTTCGGAGCATTACCTGGAACAGCTTTTCGGCACGCTGCGGCGGGCTGGGCTGGTGAAGAGCATCCGGGGGGCCCAAGGTGGCTATGTCCTGGCGCGGCTGCCGGAAGAAATCTCGGTCGGGGACATCCTGCGGGCGCTGGAAGGTCCCATCGCCCCTACCGAGTGCGCCCTCCACGGCCCCGAATACGCCATCCGGTACTGTGGGGACAGCTGGCCCTGCGTGGCCCAGGACGTGTGGGTGAAGGTCCGCCAGGCCATCGAAGGGGTTGTGGATCATATCACCTTGAAAGATCTGGCGGAGCAGGATCGTCAGACCAAAAAAGCCTGGGCGGAGATGCGAGCCCTCCTATGAAGCCCATTTACCTCGATTATGCCGCC
>JASBVX010000046.1 GCA_029960865.1 Bacillota bacterium
CCTTCGTCTTCCATCCGTTTGGCTACCTGCAGCACTTCGCCCGGCCTCAACCACATTCCCATCCGCCTGGTGACGGCGGTGGAAGATCGCTCCTTCCATTTCCACCTCCTCCACAAGGAAGACGTGGGTCGCGTCCGCTACCGCAAGGAGTGCACCGTCTGCGGAAAGGAGCTCTCGCAGGAAGATCTGGTCAAGGGCTATCCGGTGGGGGAAGGCCGCTACGTCATCCTGGAGGAAGAGGAGCTGGCCGCCTTGCCCCTTCCCAGCCAACACACCATCGAAATCGAAGATTTCATCGCCCAAGAAGAGATTGACCCCATCTATTTTCAGAGGTCGTACTTCATCCTTCCCGAAGGGCCGGCAGCCCGGCCTTACGGCCTTCTCCGAGCCGTCCTGCGGCAGCGCAGGAGGAGCGCCCTGGGGCGGCTGGCTCTGCGGCAAAAGGAATCTTTGGCCCTCATCCGGCTGTACGGTCCCGTTCTCCTTTTGGAAACCCTTCACCATCCCGAGGAGATCAAGCCGGTGGCCCCGGAAGATCTCCCCGAGATGGGGGAGCCCGGGGAAAGGGAGCTGGAGCTGGCGTTGGAGCTGGTGGAAAAGATGACGGTCCCCTTTCAGCCCCATCGGTACCCCGATCGCTACCGGGAGGCAGTCGCCCGGCTGGTGGAGCAAAAGATGGCCGGCGAAAAGGTGGCAGCCCCGACAGGAGCGGCGCCCCTGCCGCCCCAGGATCTGGTGGAAGCCCTGCGCTTGAGCCTGGAGCGCACCCGGCAAAAGGAGGTTTCCCCCCGGCCGTGATGGGTTTTCCCATTCCACCCCGGGTGATGGAACCCATCCTGTGGCCTGCTCCTTTTGCCGATCCCGCCTTTGCCTGGGAAGTCAAATGGGACGGGATCCGCCTCGTGACCTATGGGGGCCTCCATCACCTCCAGGCGGTCACCAAGGGAGGAAGGCGGGTGGAAGAGCGCTACCCCGAGCTGGCAGCGCTTGTGGGAAGGGAGGCGGTGTGGGACGGGGAAATGGTCGTCATTCGGGAAGGGAAAGCGGATTTTCCGGCCCTTTTGTCCCGCCACCGGGGAAAGAGTCGCCTTCCCGCCACCTACATGGTCTTCGACCTCTTGTACTGGAAGGGCAAAGATCTCAGGCCCCTGCCCTACGAAGACCGCCGCCTCCTTTTGGCAGAGGTTTTTCCCCGCCCAGGGGACGCCATCGCCCCGGTGGATGCCTTCCCGGGGGAACAGGGCCGGGATCTTTTTGGGGCCATCCAGGTCTTGGGGTGGGAGGGGCTGGTGGCCAAGCGCAAAGATGCCCCCTACCGCCCTGGTCCCCAGGGGACCTGGCGCAAGGTGAAGGCCTTTCGCGTGGAGCCCTTTTGGGTGGGGGGATGGCTGGCGGAGCGGGGGTCCCTTCTCTTGGGAAAAGAGACGCCGGAAGGCCTGGCCTACGTGGGGAGGGCAGCCTACCGGGGGGGGAAGGAGCCCCCCTTGAGAAGGCGAACCACATCGCCTTTTTTGAGCCTTCCTTCCTTTCGGGAAACACCTTTTTTCGTGGATCCTTCCCACCAGGCCCTCATCCGTTTTCTAGAGTGGACCCCGAAGGGCCTCCTGCGGTCTGCCACCTTTCAGCGATGGGTATGGGATACCTCCAGGTAAGGTCCCGGCGGGTGCCCTGGAGCCATCCTTCCCGCAGGCTTCTCGGCCGTTACGACAAGGAAGACCTCTTGCGCTACTACCTTGCCGTCGCGCCCTGGTTCCTTCCCCACCTGCAGGATCGGCCCCTGGTCCTGACCCGCTATCCAAGGGGCATCGAGGAAGAGGGCTTCTACCAGAAGAACGTGGACATGGCGCCACCCTGGCTCGCCACCTGGAAGGACCCGGCGCACCCGGAGGCGCCCCGGTACCTGCTCTGCCAAGAGGAAGCTGCCCTGGCCTGGATGGCCCAGATGGCGGTCCTGGAAGTGCACCCGTGGTATTCCCGGCGCTTTTCCCCCGACGAGCCCGACTGGGCAGTGGTGGATCTGGACCCCATGGCGCCCGCCACCTTTGAGGACGCCCGGGAGGTGGCAAAGGTCCTGCGGGATTATTTCCAGACCACGGGCATCGCGGCCTTTATCAAGACGTCGGGGGCCACGGGGCTTCACATCTACCTCCCCCTGGGAAGGGGCTGGACCTACGGGGAAAGCCGTGAGCTGGCGCACCTTCTCGGGGAGGCCTTGGCGGCCCTCTGGCCGGAGAAAGTCACCCTGGAACGGCGAGTGGAGCGGCGAGGCGGGCGGGTCTACTGGGATTACCTGCAAAACGGGCGGGGCAAAACCCTGGCGGCCCCCTACAGCCCGCGGCCGGCGCCCCATGGGCCCGTCTCCACCCCGTTTTTGTGGGAGGAGCTGGAGCAGGTGGACGCCGCCCGCTGGACTCTGGAGACGGTCCCTGGCTATCTTTCGCAAAGAGGCGATCCCTGGCGGGAGATCACGGGCATGGCACAGGATCTTAGGCCCTTTCTTTTGGAACTCAAAAGGAAAGCGGGACGTCCGAGGCAAGGGAGGCGGGTTTGATCTTGAGGTTTCGTGGAAGACGTCGGCTGGCGTCTCTTATGGCAGGGTTTTTGGCGTTGGTGGGGCTCCTTTGGCCCGGGCCTCTTGGGGCCGAGGAAGCCCCTTCCTTCGCGACAGTGCCGCCACCTCCGGCCATCGAAGCCAGGAGCGCTCTTCTTTTGGACGTGGAAACCGGGACGGTCCTTTACGCCAAGAATCCCGATGAGCCCATGCCGCCTGCCAGTTTGACCAAGATCATGACCATGTATCTGGCCCTGGACGATCTGGCAGCGGGAAAGATCACTTTGGGGGAAACGGTGCCCGTGACTCCCGAGGCCTACGCGCTGGCCCGCAATCCCAACCTCTCCAACATGTTCTTGCAGCCTGATCTTCCCGTAACGGTGGAGCAAATCTTCAAGGGCATCATGGTCTCTTCGGGGAACGATGCCGCCACGGCCCTGGCCCAGTTCCTGGCCGGGGGTTCTGAAAAGGCTTTCGTGCAGCGGATGAACGAGAAGGCGGCCTCCCTGAATCTGCGCCAGACCCACTTCGGGGATGCGTCCGGCCTGGCGGTGGATGACCAGACGACCGCGGCCGATATGGCTCGCCTTTCCCGCCAGCTCCTTTTGGATCATCCCGAGATTCTGGACTACAGTGCCATCAAGAAGTTTCAGTACAACATCGAATATGAGCAGCCCAATTACAACAGCCTTCTCTTTCGCGATGAGCGGGTGGATGGGCTCAAAACGGGCCACATCGGCGGTGTCTACCATCTGGTGGCCACGGGAAGCCAGGGGGACCTGCGCCTCTTGGCCGTCGTGATGGGGGCCAAAAGCATGGCCCAAAGGGCCGATGAGGCCCAGGCTCTTTTGGACTGGGGTTTCAACCACTTCCGCCTGTGGAACTACCGGGAGACAGTCCAGGTGTCCCTGTACAAGGGTCGCCAGAGAGAAGCCTCGATACCGGTGGCGTTGACGGCGGTCGTCCCCAGCGGGGAAGAGCCCGCCGTCACCTTGACCCTTCCTTCCTACCTGGTGGCTCCCCTTCCCCAGGGAACCCAGGTGGGAACGGTGGAAGCCTCGGTGGGGGGCGCTTCCTTTCAGGCTCCCGTCCTTTTGAACCAGGATCTGGAGAGGGGTAGCTTTCTCCGCGTCCTTTGGGATAGCCTGAAGTTGGCGCTTTTGCGTCTTTTCGGTCGTTTGTAGCAGGATTTCCCGGACGTGGCTCTAAATAGGGAAAAGACGGTCTGTCGAAAGGAGCAGCCAAAGCATTGACAAGGCGCGTCAGTATCTGGGGGTTCATCGTCGCCGTTCTTCTCCTCTTTATTTTGGCCACGGGCTTCAGCCGGATATACGTGGACCTGATGTGGTTCAAGAGCCTCAATTTCGTCTCGGTCTTCTGGATCACCCTCCAGACCCGGTGGGTTGTGGGCGCGGTAGGCGGGCTCCTCTTCGGCCTCTTGACGTGGATCAACCTTCTGGTGACCCGTCCGGCCCTGCAGGAGCTTTCCCAGGAAATCATTCCCCCCGAGATTCATGAGTGGGTCACCCCTCGCCGCGTGAGGTTCCTTCTGGCGGCCGTGGCGGCGGTGGTGGCCCTTCTCGCGGGGCTGGCCCTGGGGCAAGAATGGCTGACGGTGCTGCGCCATCTGAAAGGGGTACCTTTCGGCGGCGATCCCGATCCCGTCTTTCAGCTGGACGTGGGGTTCTACATCTTCCACCTCCCCTTCTACCAGCTGGTGTACAGCAGCCTGGCCACCCTGATCCTCTTCAACGTTCTCCTGGCCGGGGGAGCTTACCTTATCGGGGGCTACATCCACTTTTTCTCCGGCCGCTTGCAGGTCCATCCCCGGGCCCGGGGCCATTTGAGCTTTCTCATCGGCCTGTACTTCCTGTTGAAGGCAGGGGGATATTGGCTCTCCGCCTACCAGCTCCTTTTTAGCCAAAGGGGCGTCGCCTTCGGCGCCAGCTATACCGACATCCACGCCATGTTGCCGGCCTTGCGGATCCTTTCGGTGGTGGCCCTCCTGGTGGCGGCGGTGGCCTTTTTCAACATGGTGCGCCCGCGCCTGCGCCTTCTGGGGGGCGCCGTGGTGGCCTTGGCGGTCCTTTCGGTGGGCCTGGGGAATGCCTGGCCCTACGTGCTGCAAGAGTTTGTGGTAAAGCCCAACGAAATTGTCAGGGAGACCCCCTACATTGCCCGCAACATTGCCTTCACCCGGAGAGCCTTCGCCCTGGACCGGATCCAGCAGCAGTTTTTCCCGGCCGAGTTGAACCTCACGGCCGCGGATGTGTCCCAGCAAAACCCCACCATCCAGAATGTGCGCCTGTGGGACTGGGACATCACCGACAAGATCTATCAGCAGCTGCAGGGTTTGCGTTCCTATTACCGGTTCGACCAGATGAACATCGATCGCTACCGGATCGGAGGCGAGCTGCGGCAGGTGTTGATCGCCGCGCGGGAGATCGACTACAGCCTCTTGCCCGGCCAGACGTGGGTGAATTTGCATTTGAAATATACCCACGGCTACGGGGTGGCGGCCAGCCCCGCGGCGCGGGTGGACAGCGACGGTTTTCCCGTGTTTTGGGTGAAAGATGTACCTCCCATCTCGGAGGTGCCGGAGCTGACCATCGTGCGGCCCGAGATCTATTACGGGGAACAGACCAACACCTATGCCATCGTCAACACGGCGGAAGAGGAATTCGATTACCCCAAGGGAGAAAGCAACGCCTACACCCGCTACGAGGGGGAGGGGGGCGTGCCCGTGGGATCCCTCTTCCACCGGCTCATCTTTGCCTTGCGGGAACAAAACTACAACATCCTTTTCAGCAGCTCCATCCTACCGGACAGCCGGGCCCTCATCTACCGCAACGTCCGAGAGCGAGTGCAGCGGATCGCCCATTACCTGGTCTACGAAAAAAGCCCCTACATCGTGGTGGATCAGGGCCGTCTCTTCTGGATCCTGGATGCCTATACCGTGAGCGATGCCTTCCCCTATGCCGCCCCTTATGACGGCATCAACTACATCCGGAATTCCGTCAAGGTTACGGTGGATGCCTACAACGGGGACGTCCACTTTTACGTGGCCGAAGAGGAACCCATCATCGACACCTACAAGAAGATCTTCCCCGATCTCTTTGAGCCCCTTTCCGCCATGCCCGATACCCTGCGGGCCCACATCCGCTACCCAGAATACCTCTTCACCCTCCAGGGGGATGCTTACGCCCGCTACCACATGACCGATCCGCAGGTTTTTTACAACAGCGAAGACATGTGGCAGGTAGCCCGGGAGGTGGCGGGGGCCGGCTCCCAGCCGGTGGCCCCTTACTATGCCATCCTGGAACTTCCCGGGGCGCAGCAGCCTGAATTCATCCTCCTGCGGCCCTATACGCCCTTGCGCCGGACCAACATGGTGGCCTGGATCGGAGCCCGCTCCGACGGGGCCCACTACGGCCACATGATCTCGTTCCTCTTCCCCAAAGACAAGACGGTGCTGGGCCCCCAGCAAGTGGAGTCCAACATCAACTCCACCCCGGAGATTTCGCAATCCCTCACCCTCTGGAACCAGCAGGGGTCCCAGGTGACCCGGGGCAACCTCCTGGTGATCCCCATCAAGGATTCCATCCTGTACGTGGAGCCTCTCTACCTGCAAGGGGCCGATTCTCCCCTTCCGCGCCTGCAGCGGGTCATCGTGGCCTATGCCAGCCGGGTGGCCATGGCCCCGACCCTGGAAGAAGCTCTGGCCCTCATTTTCGGGGGGGAGGGGGCCCTTCCTCCCGAAGAAAGTTCGGACCAGGCGGCCAATATGATGGCCCTGGTGAACCGCGCCCAGGAGCTGTATACCCAGGCAGAGGAGGCCCTCATGGCGGGGGATTTCGCCCTTTACGGCACGAAGATTAAAGAGCTGGGGATCGTCTTGAATCGCCTGCAAGAGATGGCGGTTTCGCCCAGCCCGGCAAATCCCTAAAAGGAGAGGTGGGGGGAGGGGTGCCCTCCGTTGGGCAAAAGCTGAAGGAAACCCGGGAAGCCAAGGGCCTCACCCTGCGGGACGTGCAAGAGGCCACCAAGATCCGGCTCCGTTACCTGGAAGCCCTTGAAAGTGGCCACTGGGATGTGTTCCCCGGCCGGGTCTACGTTCGGGGTTACATCCGGGCCTACGCCCAATTCCTGGGACTGCCGCCGGACCCCCTCTTGCACCTGTGGGATGAAAGCCACCCCGAGGAAGAGGACGGCGCAGACGGGCCGCCGCCGGAAAAGGGAAGGCAAGAACCCCTTGCCGCCCGCGCCCAAGCCCGGGCCGCGCGGCCCGCCCGGCGCCCGTGGCTTTGGCTTTTAGTTCTAGCCCTCCTGGCGGGAGGGGGATGGTGGCTCTGGGCGGCCGCGGGCAGGGGAACCGAGGACTCCTCCGTGCAGCAGCCCCCCGGCCCTGCGGTGCCGGGAGCAGAGCCTGCGCCTCCTGTCGAGGAAGCGCCCCCGCCTCCTGCAGAACCCCCTCCCCCCACCGTGGAAAAGGAGACGGCCAACACCCTCGTGCGGTATCAGGTGAAGGGGGCCTCGTCCCTGGAGGTGCTCCTCACCTTTTCCGCCCCGTGCTGGATCAGCGTGCGGGCCGATGGCCAGGTGGTGGAGGCGGGGAGGACCTTTCAAAAGGGGCAGACCTTGACGGTGACGGCCGCTGAGAAGATCACGGTGCGGGTGGGTTACCCTCCCGGTCTTCAGGTGACGATTCTGGGTCAAGACCAGGGCCTTTTGGCGGAGAAGAAATCGGCCCTGGACGTGGAGATCCTCTTGGCTCCCTAAGTGGGTTGTGGGCGGCCTTTGCCTCATAAGGATGGCGAAGGGCCGATCATGAAGAGACGATTTCTTCCGCTGCTCTTGCTGTTGGGGTTGATCCTTAACCCGGGGAGGGCCGCCGCCCAGGATCCTCCTCCCATCACCGCCGATGCCTTCATCCTGATGGATGCCGCCAGCGGGCGCGTCCTCCACGGCGGAGCCATCCACCAGCAGCGGGCTCCCGCCAGTACCACCAAGATCATGACGGCGGTGCTGGCCCTGGAGCTGGGGGATCTTCAGGATATGGTCCTTGTGAGCCCTGAAGCTGCCTACACCCCCGGTTCGGGAGCGGGCCTACGGCCGGGCGAACGCTATCCCCTGGGGGAACTTCTGGAAGGCCTCATGCTGCCTTCGGGCAACGATGCGGCGGTGGCCATCGCCCAGCATCTGGCGGGGTCGGTGGAAGCCTTTGCCGCCCTGATGAATGAGAAAGCCTACTGGCTGGGCCTAAAGGATACTCATTTCCTCAATCCCCATGGCCTCAGCCATCCCCAACACCTGACGTCCGCCTACGATCTGGCCCTTCTCACCCGTTACGCCCTCACCCTGCCCACCTTTCAGGCCTTGGTCCGTAAAGTCCAGGGGGAGATGGCGGGATTCGATGCCCAAGGCCAGCCCCAGTGCCAGGTTCTCTTCAATACCAACCGCCTCCTGCAGGAAAGGCCTTGGGTGACCGGCGTCAAGACGGGCACCACCACCGCCGCCGGTCATTGTTTGGTCTCCGCAGCGGAAAAGGATGGGGGCCGCCTCATCGCCGTGGTGCTGCACAGCGACGATCGCTGGAGCGACAGCTTGCGCCTTCTGGAGTGGGGGTTCGAAAACTTTCGCTGGCTTTCCCTGGGCAAGGCCGGGGAATGGGTGGCCCGCCTTCCGGTGCGGGAGGGGCGTTCCCCTTATGTGCCGGTGGCGCTGGCGGCCGATATGAAGATGGCCTTGCGGCCGGACGAGGAACGGGACCTAAGGAGGAATCTGCGCCTTCCCCAGGGCCTGAGGGCGCCTGTGATGGCGGGAGAGGAACTGGGCCGGGCCGAAATCTGGGCG
>JASBVX010000047.1 GCA_029960865.1 Bacillota bacterium
CCGGATCGATGTGATCGCGGTGGTGATGGGTGCCGAATACCCAAAGGGCATGGCTGATCTCTTCGTAAACGATCCCCAGTTCCGTCAAGTAGGCTTCGGGGAAGGGTTTCCCCAAATCGGCCTCCAGGGCTCTCCCCAGGAGAGCCTCGTGGCTCTTCAGGGCTTCCTGGAGTCGCCGCAGCCCCTCTGACCGGAAGCCTATATCCAGGGTAAGGCCTATTTGAAAAAAGGCTTTCTGCCTGTGGAAAAGGCTCTTCATTTCTTCCACCACCGCCAAGGATTCCCGGGCCATGGAGATCCCTCCTCTCGTTTCTGCCATTGTACGGGAGAAAGAAGAAAAAGGAGCCGTGCATAGCTGGCGGGAGCCGGGAAACCCTTTCTCCCAGGAGGACTCTTGGTGGTGCTGGATTCTCTTTTCAATGCCCTCGTCGATGCCCAGATCCGCCGTATTCTGAAAGATCCCTACACAGATAGCCTCGTAAACACCGCCACCACCATCATGAAGGTGGGTCCCCGGGAAATGCTGGAGACCCTCATGAGGGCTCAGCAGGGGAAAGCTTTGGGAAGGCCCTTTGGGAGCGTGCGCCGCCTTTCCCCCTGGGATCGGCTGCTCCTCAACCCGACCTACCTCACTCGCCTGCCGGTGTCCCACGCCACCCCCATCGACCTGAGGGTCACCCTCGGCCCGCGGGCAGCAAAACCTCTCCAGGTGGAGCTTCCCGTTATGGTGGCGGGGATGTCCTTTGGCGGGGCCCTCAGCACCCAGGCCAAAGTGGCCCTGGCCAAAGGCGCCTCCTTGGTGGGAACCGCCACCAATACGGGCGAATCCTACTTACCGGAAGAGAGGGAAGCCGCCGCCAAGCTGATCATCCAGTATATCCGGGGCACTTGGCCCCACAGCAGCCAGTTCCGCTGGGATCTTTTCGAAAAAGCCGATGCCATCGAGATTCAAATCGGCCAGGGGGCGCAGGCGGGTGTTCCCCAGATGACCTCCGCCGAGGTGATCCATGACCGGATGCGGGAAGCCTATGGTCTCGGGGAAGAAGACAACGCCTTGATCGACGCCCATCTCAAGGGGGTCCGCACGCCGGAAGATCTAAAGGGCCTCGTCCGCGATCTGAAAAAGGAGTTTGAGGTGCCGGTGGGATTGAAATTTGGGGCCACCCAGTGGCTGGAGAGGGAACTGGAGATGGCCCTGCAGGCCGAAGTGGATTTTGTCGTGCCCGATGGAGCGGAAGCTGGCACCCATGCCGCCTCCCCCACCCTGGCCGACGATACGGGCCTCCCCACTTTTCATGCCCTGGTCCGTGCCGCCCGTTACCTAGAAAAACGGGGGGTCAAGAAGGACATCACCCTGGTGGCCTCCGGAGGCCTCACCACCCCTGGTCACTTCCTCAAGGCCCTGGCCCTGGGGGCCGATGTGGTCTACATCGGGACGGTGGCAGTGCTGGCCATGCTGGCCGATGAGATGGCCAAAGCAGCCCCGGGGGAACCGGCCACCCAGCTGGTTCTCGAGACAGGTTCCCTGCGCCGAGATCTCGATGTGGAGGCGGCGACCCTCAACCTCCAGCGTTACTTCATGGCCATCCGGGAAGAGCTGACCCAGGGTCTGGCGTCGTTGGGCAAAATTCGGGTACAGGAGCTCGGCCGGGAGGACCTGGTGGCGCTGGATGACCATTTGGCGCGTTTTGCCGGCATTCCGTCGGCGTTGTCCCCGGTTTCCCCCGCAGAAATGGGACAGGACGGTGCCGTGGCAGAAAAGATCCTGGCTCCCGAGGGAAAGGGGTAAGGAAAAGCGCCCTTTGTTACCATGGAGAGGAGCAAAGGGGGAAGGCGACCTTTGTCGCCGTTTGCCTACGGAGATCTGGTGCTTCTTCTGGACGGGAAAGGTCGCCGCGTCCTCTTGCAGCTGGCGGAAGACCAGGTGAGCCAGGTGCCCTCCGGTCACCACCTTCCCCACCAGGAGGTGGTAGGAAAGGACCCGGGAAGCTGGGTGAAACCGGTAGGGGGTCGGCCCCTTTTGGCCCTTCATCCCTCCCTGGAAGACTATGTCATGGCCATGGAGCGGCCCACCCAGATCATCTACCCCAAGGACATGGGCCAGCTCCTCGTCTATGGGGACGTACGGCCGGGGACCACCATCCTGGAGGCGGGGGTAGGGTCCGGGGCCACCGCCCTTCTCTTTCTGAGGGTTCTGGGACCGCAGGGAAAGCTCATCTCGGTGGAGCGCCGCGCGGATTTTCTCCGGGCTGCCCGCGACAATGTGGTGACCTTCTGGGGTGGGTTCCCGGCCTCCTGGGATCTGCGGCACGGAGATATCTACGAGGGCCTTCCCGGATGCCCTCCTCTGGATCTCATGTTCCTGGATCTCCCGGAACCCCAGAGGGCCCTCCCGGTGGCGGCCGACGCCCTCAAACCCGGAGGACTCCTCCTGATTTGGGTGCCTACCATCTATCAGGTGGAGAAGGTCCTGGCCCAAACCCGGCAGAACACTTTCAGTCCGCCTGACATCAAGGAGTTCTGGGAGCGGGATTGGATCACGGGGCCCCAGAGCTTGCGGCCCGATCATCGTATGGTGGGCCATACCGGTTTCCTCCTGCGTTTTCGCCGCCACCATGGAAAAGGGGACGGGCTTTATGGACCGCTGGATCCTCCTCTGTGACCTGGATGCCTTCTTTGCCGCCGTGGAAGTCCTGGATCAGCCCCACCTCAAGGGCAAGCCCGTCATCGTGGGGGGCATGGGTCCTCGCGGGGTGGTGGCTACCTGCTCCTACGAGGCCAGGGCCGCTGGCGTCCATTCGGCCATGTCTACGGCCAAAGCCCGAGAACTTTGCCCCCAGGGCGTCTTTCTCCCACCCCGTCCCCAGCGCTACCGGGAAAAATCCCAGGAAGTCTTCGCCATCTTTCGCCGCTTCGCCCTCATGATCGAACCCCGCTCCATCGACGAGGCCTACCTGGAGGTGGACGGGGATGGCCCGGAGATGGCCAAGGCGATCCAGGAGGCGGTGGTAAGGGAAACAGGGCTCTCCCTTGCCATCGGAGGGGGTGCCAATAAGGTTGTGGCCAAAATCGCTTCCCAGCTGGCCAAACCGGGGGGAATCTTCTGGATTCCCCAGGAAAAGGCCGCTGAGATTCTGGCCCCCCTTCCCGCCGGGATGCTCCCCGGGGTGGGGCCGAAGACCGAGGCCCTTTTGCGAAAGGAGGGCTACGCTACCATCGGTGACCTGCAAAAGGCCAGCCGGGAAAGGCTCCAGGCTCTCTTGGGGGAGAGGGCCGGTCAGTCCCTGTGGGAAAAAGCGGCGGGGCAGGGGCCGGAGTTCCTGGACGCTCCCGTCCCCCCCAAATCGGTTAGCGTGGAGGAGACCTTTCCCTTCGACATCCCCTACAGCCAGGTTCCCTCTGAACTCCGGAAACTTTCCCGCCAGCTGGCGAAAAGGCTGCAGGGGCGCCGTGTCAAGGGCCACACCCTCGCCCTCAAGATCCGTTTCCCCTCCTTCCAAACCCTGACCCGCCAGACGGCTTCGCCCCAGGGGCTGCAGGACGAGGAGGAAATCTTCTCCCTGGCCCGGCGTCTCTTTGAAATCCACATGGTCAGGGGTCAGTATCCCCGGCGAGTGCGCCTGTTGGGGCTGAGGGTAAACCAGCTGAAAAAGGACGAAGGAAAGGGGCGTCAGCTCACCTTCTTTCCCCTTCTGCGGCCTGATGATCCATTTGCCGGGGCCTTGCCCGAAGAGTCGAGAGGGGAGGGGTTCCCACCTTGACAGGCTCGGAAGGCGAAAAATAAAATATCTTTTCCCTTTTTTGACCCGGGAACGGCCTTGCGCATACAATGAACAAAAGGGTCCTGGGGGTGATGATTTGTTCCACGTCGGCGACCGGGTGGTCTATCCCATGCATGGCGCAGGGGTGATAGAGGCCATCGAAGAGCGGGACATATTGGGCGAGACCACCGAGGTTTACGTCATGCGCATGCCGGTGGGCGACATGCAGGTGCTGGTGCCGGTGGAAAGCAGCGAGGCCATCGGCTTGCGCAGGGTGATGGACGAGGAGCAGTGGGTAGAGGTGCAGGAGATTCTCTCCCTGGACGATGCTTCCGAGACCCAGAACTGGAACCGGCGGTACCGGGAAAATGCCGAGCGTTTGAAATCGGGCGACATGCATCTGGTGGCGGCGGTGGTGCGGGATCTTTTGCGCCGTGAGCGGGAAAAGGGCCTTTCCACGGGGGAGCGGCGCATGCTGGACAATGCCCTGCAGATTCTGGTCAGCGAGGTAGCTCTGGCTTTGGACCTGGAGCCGGAGGAAGCCGAGGCTCGCATCGAGGCAGCCATCCCCATGGGAAAAAGCGCTTAGCCGCTGCCGGTTTCCTGCCTCCTGCCCGTAAGTGGCATAATGTCGCTACGGGAAGGAGGTGAGGACATGAAGCAGGTGATGCGAACCTTCATCGCTCTTCTGGGAGCATTTCTCGGGTATTACCTCGGCCTCCAGTGGTTGGTCCTCTTGCCCCGTTTTTCCCTCAACCTCGTAGGTACCCAGGCGATCCTTCTGGTGGCGGGGTTTACCCTCCTGGGTTTTCTCGTTTTCTTCGGGCTAGGGCCTTTCCTAATCAACGGGACCATCCGCATGACATCCTGGATGGAAAACGGCTTGGCCAAGATCCCGGCCAAGGACATGGCATGGGGCATTCTCGGCATTATCTTTGGACTCATCATCGCAGGTCTCTCGGCACCGGCCCTGGGCAAGATCCCTCAGGTGGGCAATTACCTCCCGGCGGCCGTCAGCCTTCTTCTGGGGTATCTGGGGTGGGCGGTGGCGGTGCGCAAACGGGATGATTGGGCTTCCTTTTTCAACTTCCGCGGGCGGGACGCCCACGGGGAAAGAGGTCAAGGGGCGGGACCGAAGGTCTTGGATACCAGCGTCATCATCGATGGCCGCATCGTGGACCTCTGCCGCACCGGTTTCCTGGAGGGCACCCTGATCGTCCCCAGCTTTGTCTTGGATGAGCTGCGCCATATCGCCGACTCCTCCGATGCCTCCCGGCGGAACCGGGGGCGCAGGGGCCTGGAAGTGCTGGATATCTTGCAGAATGAGCTGCGCTTTCCTCTGGTGGTGGAGAACCGGCCGGTGAGGGCATCTTCCGAAGAAGTGGATGCCAAGCTGGTGGCCCTGGCCAAGGACTTGGGGGCAAAACTTTTGACCAATGATTACAATCTCAGCAAGGTGGCCCAATTGCAGGGGGTGCAGGTGCTGAACCTTCATGAACTGGCCAATGCCTTGAAGCCCGTCTTTTTGCCGGGAGAACAGCTCCAGCTCCAGATCCTGCGGGAAGGAAAAGAGCCGGGACAGGGAGTGGGCTTCTTGGACGACGGGACCATGGTGGTGGTGGAGGGCGGCAACCGCTTCTTGCAGACGACAGTGACGGTGGAGGTAACCAGCGTCCTGCAAACGACGGCCGGGCGGATGATCTTCGCCCGCCCCCTGACCTCGGCGGTGACCTCCCATTAAAGCCTGGGCCGTGCTGGTGGCGGCGGGCCAGGGCAACCGCCTAGGCCTAGGGGTGCCCAAGGCCATGATGGGCCGGGGAGGACGCCCCCTTTTCCTGGAACCCCTGGCGGTTCTGGCGGGATTGCCGGGAGTCATGGGGGGAGCGGTGGTGGTACCGCCGGGGTGGGAAGAAGAAGCGGGGCGCTGGCTGGCTCCCTACCCTTCTTTCCAGGCGGTGTCGGGAGGGGCCCAGCGCCACGACAGCGTGTGGGCGGGCTTGGCGCACCGCCCCAGGGAAGCGGCGGTGGTCCTGGTCCACGACGCGGCGCGTCCTTTTCTGCCTTGGGAGGTGGCGGAAACCTGTCTGCGGGAAGGGAGCCGCTGGGGAGGGGCGGTGGCATCCCTGCCGGCGGCCGATACGATGGCCCTTTTGGGCGAGGGCGACGCCATCGAGGAGGTGCCCGCCAGGAGCCGGCTGCGCCTTCTCCAGACGCCCCAGGCCTTTCGCGCCTCCCTCCTGGAAGGGGCTCACCGCTGGTTTCGGGAAACCCGGCCTTCCCTTGAAGTGACTGACGATGTAGGACTGGTCCTGGCTTATCTGAAGGCCCATCCTGAAGAAGGAGGGCGGATCGTGGCGGTGCAGGGAAGTTTTGATCTGCGCAAAGTGACTTATCCTGAAGACTGGGCATGGGCCCAGCGGAAGGGGCCTGCCTTCAGGGTGGGCTTGGGTTACGACATCCACCGCCTGGTGGAGGGGAGGCCCCTTTTTTTGGGCGGAGTGGAGATCCCTTACGATAAGGGACTGCTGGGCCACTCCGACGCCGACGTCCTTTGCCATGCGGTGGCTGACGCCCTCCTGGGGGCAGCGGCCCTGGGGGACATCGGGCAGCACTTCCCCGATGATGACCCCCGGTTCGCAGGGGCCAGCAGCTGGCATCTCCTGCAGCGGGTGGCCGAGATGGTAGGGGAGGCAGGGTGGGAGATCGCGTCGGTGGACGCGGTGGTGGTGGCGGAGGCTCCTCGCCTGCAGCCTTATCGCCAAGCCATGGCGGAGGAGATGGCCCGGGCCATGGGTACCTTGCCCTCCCAGGTGGCGGTCAAGGCCACCACCCATGAAGGGATGGGGCCCCAGGGCCGGGGTGAAGCCATTTCGGCCCAGGCGGTGGCCCTTCTGGTGAGAAAGCAAGAGGGAGCGATGGGATGACGGGCCGGTTTTATATCCACAACACCTTGACCCGGCGCAAAGAGCTGTTCACAAAGGAGCCCGGGGAGACGGTCACCCTGTATACCTGTGGACCTACCGTCTACGACTACACCCATATCGGCCACCTGCGGCCGGCCCTGGTGACCGACATCCTTTGCCGCTGGCTGCGCCACCTGGGCTACCCGGTGCATGCCATCATGAATTTCACCGACATCGACGACCGCATCATCCAGAAGGCCCAGGCCGAGGATCTCCCTTTCGAAGCCATCTCCCAGCGCTACATGGAGGACTTCATCGAGAACATGGGCCGTCTCGGGATGGATCAGGTATCCCAGTATATTCAGGCCACCCATCATATCCCCGCCATTACCCGCCTCGTGGAGGGCCTTTTGCAGCAAGGCTACGCCTACCCCCTGGAGGGGGACGTCTATTTCGATGTCACCCGCTTTGAGCGCTATGGGTCCTTGAGCGGGCGGACGCTGGAAGAGCTGCAGGCAGGGGCTCGGGTGCAGGTGGATGAGCGCAAGCGCCATCCGGCGGATTTTGCCCTCTGGAAGGGGGCCAAGGAAGGGGAACCGTACTGGGAGGCTCCTTTTGGTCCAGGGAGGCCCGGTTGGCACATCGAATGCAGCGCCATGGTCATCGAACATTTTGGACCCCAGGTGGACTTCCACCTGGGGGGGGATGACCTCATCTTCCCTCACCATGAAAACGAGATCGCCCAGTCGGAGTGCTTCACCGGTCACCACCCCTTTGCCCGCTACTGGGTGCACAACGCCATGGTGCAGGTGGAGGGGGAAAAGATGAGCAAATCCTTGAAGAATTTCGTCACCCTGCGCTCCCTCCTCTCCCGCCACCGACCGCAAACCCTCCGCTTCTTCCTCCTGGCCACCCACTACCGGAAACCGCTGCAGTATTCGGAGGAGGGTCTGGAAGAGGCAGGCCGGGCCTTTGCCCGCCTGCAGAACGCCTACCAAAGGCTGGAGGAAGCTTTGGCTTACGGGGAAGAAGGAGGACCCTCCCTGGAGGAAGCCCTCACCCAGGCCCGGGAGGATTTTACCGCTGCCTTGAATGACGACCTCAATACCCCCGCAGCCCTGGCCGCCCTTTTCGACCTGGCCCGGGCCATCCAGAAGGGACTGCGGGAGCATCCGCGCCCCCGGGGAAGCGCCGCCGCCTTGGAGGGTTTCCGGGAACTCCTGGGTCTTTTGGGTCTGAGGGTGGCAGAGGAGCAGACGGCGAGCCCTCAGCAGCGGGAAAAGGCGGAGGAGCTGGTGGAGATCCTCTTGACGCTCCGCCAGGAAGCGCGGGAGGCCGGGCAGTGGCTCCTGGCGGACCGCATCCGGGATGAGCTTTCCAGAGTGGGCGTCGCGGTGGAAGACACCCCCCAAGGTCCTCGCTGGAAGTGGCGCCATGGCTGACGGCTGGCGCAGCCGGCCCGGTGACCGGCAGGCGGTGGTGCCGGGCCGGCGGCCTGTGGAAGAGGCCCTGGAGGCCCGTCGGGTGCTCAAGATCCTTTATGCCGCGCCGCAGGCCGGCAAGGGCCTGGGGCCCCTTCTCCAGAAAGCCCGGGGGATAGGGGTGCCGGTGGAAGGGGTGGAAGAGGAGAGGCTGGAGCGCCTCAGCCGGGGAGCCCGCCATCAAGGGATCGTCGCCCTGGTGGAACCCTACA
>JASBVX010000048.1 GCA_029960865.1 Bacillota bacterium
GGGAATAGCCCTCAGACGTAGAATGGAGCTAAGAGGGAAGGTGCCGAACATGGCTGAATTGCCAAGGATCCACGACGGGACCTTTGCCGACGAAGTCTTCCGGGCCAGCCAGCCGACTCTGGTGGAGTTTTGGGCTGAATGGTGCCAGCCCTGCCAGGCGGCCGACAAAGTTCTGCAAGAGGTGGCGGCTGCCTACGGCCCAGGGCTCAGGGTGGTCCAGCTGGATGTGGATGAGAGCCCAGTGGCGGCTCTTCTCTACGGCGTCCATACCGTACCCACCCTGATCCTCTTTCGCCTAGAAGAGGAGAAACTCAGGGTGACGGGAACCTTCAGCAAAGAGTCCCTCTTGCGCAAGATCCGCGACGCTTTGCAAACGCCCCGATGACCGCCGAAACCCGGCAGGAAGCCATGGAGCGCTTACAGCTCCTGATTGAAAAGGATCCTCGGAACTTCACCGCCCTGAGGATGCTGGGGGCCATCTACCTGGAAGAGGGGAAGGCCCAGGAGGCGAGGGAGTGCCTCGAGAAAGCCCTGGCCGTCTCGCCCCAGGATCCGACGGCTCAGTACCTTTTGGGGGTGGCGCTAGGCGCTGGCGGCCACCCTCAAGAGGCGGTGGCCACATGGCGCCGGCTGATCCGCCGTTATCCGCGCCATGTGGGTGCCCATTACATGCTGGGGAAGACGTACGGTGCCAGGGGGATGGGAGACATGGGCCTCCATCACCTGCGACAGGCCTTGAAAGCGCTGGAGAAGGCCGCTGCCGTGAGGGAAGACCTCCCCGTCAGCCCCGCCCAGATCCACCAGGCCATGGCGGAGATTTATCTTTTGCAGGGGCGCCGCCAGGAAGCTATCGCCTCCTGGCAAAGGGTGGCCGGTGGGCTCCCGGAGGATCCTTCCCCCTGGATCAACATAGGGGCTGCTTACCTGGCCTTGGGAAAGCGGGAGGAAGCCGCCCGCTCCCTGGAGGAAGCCGCCCGCCGGGGCGCCTCCGGGCCCCTTTTCCACCAGAATCGGGGGCTGGTGGCCCTGGCCTTGGGCAAGCCTGCGGAGGCGGAAGCTGCCCTGCGTCAGGCGTGCCGAGAAGATCCTTCTAACCCCATGCCTTTTCTGCACCTGGCCAATGCCCTGGCCTTGCAAGGGCGGGAGGAAGAGGCCAAAGAAGCCTGGCAGCAGGCCCTCTCCCTGGACCCCCGAAACCAGGACGCCCTTTTCAACCTGGCAGTCTATTACGCCCGGCGGCAGGCATGGGAGAAAGCCTTTTCCTTATGGGAGGAGATCCGCCGGCAAAACCCCCACCAACCCCTGGCCTGGGCCCATCCGGTGGAACTCCATCTCCAGAGGGGGGATTTTCCTGCCGCTTTAACCCTCAGCCAAGCCTGGACGGCCCAGGTTCCCGAGGAAGGGTTGGCCTGGTACTACTTGGGGCTCGCCTCGGTGGCGGCAGGGGAGGAAGACCAGGGGAAAAGGGCCTGGCAACGGCTCCAGGCGCTTCTCCCCCGGGATGCCGGCACCCGGTTCCTCTACCACCTCTTGCAAGATTCCCCAGCGGCGGAGGAGGTCCGCCCCCCTTCCCCTGGGGCCCAGGCCGTCTGGGACCATGTTTTGCAACGGCGCGGCCTTAAGCTAGGGTAAAGGGCAGGAGGAGGAACGACATGGATCTAGCCGGTCCTGGATCCCGCGCCCTTTTTACCCGCAGCCTGAAAGTCTCCCCTGGAGGTGTCCACAGCCCTGTGCGGGCTTTTCAGGCAGTCGGGGGCAGCCCCCTTTTTCTGGAGCGGGGTCAGGGCCCTTATGTCTGGGATGTGGATGGACGGCGCTACATCGATTATGTCATGAGCTGGGGAGCGCTGCCCTTGGGCCATGGGCCCCTTCCCGTGGTGGAAGCCATCCGGCGCAGGGCCCAGCTGGGGACCACCTTCGGGGCGCCCTGCCGGGAAGAGGTGGAGCTGGCGGAAACCATCCTGGAGGCGTTTCCCGCCATGGATGAGGTCCGGTTTGTCAGCTCCGGTACCGAAGCCCTCATGAGCGCCTTGCGCCTGGCCCGCGCCTACACCGGCCGCTCCAAGTTTTTGAAGTTCCGAGGTTGCTATCACGGCCATGCGGACCCCTTTCTGGTGGAGGCTGGATCGGGAGCCCTCACCTTGGGCCAACCTTCCAGCCCGGGCGTACCGCCCGAGGCGGTGGCCCCCACCCTTTTGGCCGACTACAACGACGTGGAGGGGGTCGAAACCCTCTTTCGCCGCTACGGGGACGAACTGGCAGCGGTGGTGGTGGAACCGGTGGCGGCCAACATGGGTCTGGTGCCTCCCGCTCCCGGGTTCCTTGACCTCTTGCGCTCCCTGACGGCCCAGCACGGGGCTCTTTTGATCTTCGATGAAGTCATCACCGGCTTTCGCCTCGCCTGGGGAGGGGCGCAGGGCTACTACGGCATAAAGCCCGACCTGACGGCTTGGGGAAAGATCATCGGGGGAGGCCTTCCCGTGGGAGCCTACGGGGGCAAGCGCGAGATCATGGAGCTGATCTCACCCGCGGGGCCTGTCTACCAGGCCGGCACCCTTTCCGGCAATCCCCTGGCCATGGCGGCCGGGCTGGCGACCCTGCGCCTTCTCCAAAAGGAGAATCCTTATCCGCGGTGGGAAGAGACGGCCCGCAACGTGGTGGAAGCCTTCAACGCCGCTCGCCCTCTTCTTTTGGAGGGAGGCTTGGAACCTCCTTTGCAGGTGAGGCGCATCGGGACTCTGGTAGGCCTCAGCTTTGCGCCTCAACCTCCCCGGGATTCCACCTCCGCTATGGCGGTGGACAGCCGCCTCTACGCCGCCTTTTTTCAGGCCCTCCTAGCGGAAGGAGTCTATCTTCCCCCCTCGCCCTACGAGATCTTGTTCGTGTCCCCTGTACACAACAAGGAAATCCAGACCCTCACCGAAATGGCGGTGCGCCAAGCCGCCCGGCGTCTCTTGAAGGAGAGGAGGTCCTGAAGCGGTGGATCACCTTCCCCAGGTGGTGGCCTTCGTGGGGGCGGCTGGCACCGGCAAGAGCCACCGCGCTTCCCTCTTGGCGGAGGACCTGGGGATCCCCGCCATCATCGACGACGGCCTTTTGATCCTCCAGGGCCACATTGCGGCAGGCCGATCGGCCAAAAGGGAACCCACCGCCATGGCGGCGGTGAGGCGGGCGGTGTTTGCCGATACCCAGCATGCCAAAGAAGTGAGGGACGCCCTCCTGGCCTCGGGCGCTGAAAGGGTCCTCATCCTGGGGACATCGAAGGAAATGGTTCATCTCATCTGCGATGCCTTGGATCTTCCCCGGCCCCAGCGCTACATCTCCATCCAAGAGGTGGCCAGCCCCGATGAGATGCGCCAGGCCACGCGCATCCGCCGGTCGCAGGGTAAGCACGTGATTCCTGCTCCTACGCTGGAGGTCAAACGGAGTTTTTCCGGTTACCTGGTGGACCCCCTGCGGGTCTTCAGCCGGCGCCCGTCGCCGGGAAGGCCGGTGGAGAAATCGGTGGTCCGCCCCACCTACAGCTCCCTGGGCCGTTTCTTCATCGACGATGCCGTGATCGGCGCCATCGCCCGCCATGGCGCCCGGACCGTTCCCGGGGTTTTGGATGTCCGCTGGGGTCCGATCGATACCCGTCCCGAAGGGGTCCATCTGCGCCTCGATATCTGGCTGCCGGTGGACGGGATTCTGCCTCCCATCCTGGAAGGGGTGCAAAAAAAGGTCCGCCAGGACGTGGAAGCCATGACGGCCCTGAACGTCCTGGCGGTGGATCTGGTGGTGCGCCGGTTACGGCGCACGGGCGAACCGGTGGTGGCCGATCTCGACCGTGACCGGCAAGGTGAAGATCCACTGGCTGCTGGCCCGGCTGGGGTCGAAGAAGTATAAGGCGCCCTGGCTGGGGTCTTCACCGTAAAGGGCCGCCTTGGCCGCTTGGAGGGCGGAAGTGCTGGGACCTCTGGCGAAAAGGCGGCTCTTGATCCCCTGGAATTGACCCGGGGCATAGATCACATCCCGAATGGTCTTGGGAAATCCGGGGGTCAAGACCCGATTGATGATGACGGCTCCCACCGCCACCTGCCCCAAAAAGGGTTCGTCCGGATCGGGCGCTTCCGCATAGATGATCTTGGCCAAAAGCCACAGATCATCCTCGGTGAAAGGCACCCGGGGCTGGGGCGGTTCTTCTTTAGCCACCTCCTTTTGCGGTTCTTCATAGGGGGGACGGTCGGGGTCCGCGATGACCACCGCCCGCGCCTCCTCGTCCCATTCCACCGTGGCCCCGTAGCTCTCCAGAAGGGCACGCAAGGGCACCATGAAAGCGTAGTCTCCCTGGCTAAAGGGAGCCTGGGGGAGGGACACCTCTCCTGAGATGGTGAAAAGGCTGCTGCGGCCCTGGATCAGGGTCAGGACTTGCCCCCGTCCGAAAGCCCGGAGCCAGTAGCGGTCGCTGGCCATCTCCACACGGAAACCGAAGCGGGGCAGGATCTCTTCCGCCGGCCCGTAGGTGACGCCGTCCACCACCACCAGTCCGGGAATGGCTTCCTTCTCACCGTTGACTACCGCCGCCACAGGGGTTTGGGCCTGGACAGGGCCCACCGGAAGCAGGGCGGCAGCCACCAACAGAGCGCCGCCCAATACCATGGCTTGTTGCCAGCGAGTTTTCGTCTTCATGGCTGGTAGCATACCCAAAAGGATGTCAAACGACAACTTTGCGTGCTAGGACGGTTGTCCCTTTCTTTGGCATGGACGCCCTCCCTCCCGAATAGAAGCCTTTCAGGAGTGAGGATTCCTGGCGGGGGCCCTCTTGGCGGCAGGCCTGGGACTCCTCCTTTTGGGCATCCGGGGTCTGAGCTCTTCCTTATCGCGCCTGACGGGAACCCTCTGGCAGGAGCGCCTCCTTTTCCTGGCCCGAAGTCCCTTGCGGGCCGTGGCCGCCGGTGTCGCCTTCACCGCCCTTACCCAATCCTCCAGCGTCACCACCATCCTTCTCCTGGGCATGGTGGAGAGCCGGCTATTGGATCTTTCCCGGGCAGCCGCCATCGCTATCGGGGCCAACATCGGCACCACCCTGACGGCCCATTGGATGGCCGCCGGCATGAGCCAAGGCTTCCTTCTGGTTCTGACTGCAGGCGGCATCCTCTTTCTCCTCTTTTCCCCCACCCGCTCTGCCGGCCGTATCCTCAGTTCCTTGGCAGCTGTCCTCTGGGGGCTGGAAGCTTTGCAAAAGTCCTTGGTTCCCCTGGCCCGCAGCGCCGCTTTCCAGGTATCCCTGGGATTTTTGCAGCAAAACCCTTTCTATGGCGTGGCAGGGGGGTTTCTCCTGACCACCCTCGTCCTTTCCAGCACCGTCACCATCGGTATCCTTCAGTCCCTGCGGGCCGCCCGGCTCCTAACCTTGTCCCAAGCCCTCCCCGTCCTCTACGGGGATAACATCGGTACCACCACCGATGCCCTTTTGGCCAGCCTGGCCACGGGACCCAGGGGCCGCCAGCTGGCCCTCTTCCATTTTGCTTTCAACGCCCTGGCCACCCTTCTCTTTCTCCCCCTGAGTTCCTGGCTGGGGACGGCGGTCGCCTTCCTGACATCCTCTCCCAAAGCCCAGATTGCCTGGGCCCACACCCTCTTCAACCTGGTGGGCGGGGCTGTTCTCCTGCCTTTCCGCCATCTGCTCCTGGGAGCCATCGCCCGTCTGATCCGTACAAAGGAAGAGTGACTAGACCGTATAACCACTCCATTGCGAATAGTGTTCTAGTACAACATACTTAAGTTCAGATAGGAGGATGCCCGTGAGTCTCGATGTGGCGGTACTGGTGGGAAGCCCCCGCGACCTGGAAAAGCTCCAGCCTCTGGAAGAGGTCTTTCAGCGCTACGGCATCCGGTACTGGATGAAGGTTGCCTCCGCCCACCGCAGCCCCCAGAAAGTCGTGGCCCTGGTGCAAAAGGCGGAAGAAGAAGGAGCAGGCCTCCTGGTGGCGGCTGCCGGTCTGGCCGCCTACCTGCCGGGGGTGGTGGCCTCGCGGACGGTTCTTCCCGTCATCGGCCTCCCCCTGGCGGCCGGATCCCTGGGGGGGCTCGATGCCCTTCTCTCGGTGGTCCAGATGCCAAGGGGTGTCCCTGTGGCCACGGTGGCCATCGACCAAGCGGTCAATGCGGCCCTTTTGGCCGCGGAGATCCTTTCCTTGCGGAATCCCTCGCTGAAAGAAAAACTCCTGGCGGAGCGCCGCCTTTGGGAAGAGGAGGGGGCAAAGGGATGATCCTGCAAAAGCTGGATCTTTTGCACCGGGGGAAAGCCAAGGATGTCTATCGCACCGAGGACGACGATCTCCTCTGCATTCACTTCCGGGACGATCTCACCGCCGGGGACGGCACCCGCAAGGGATCAGAAGAGGGAAAAGGTCGGGCCGCCGGCCTCATCTCCGCCTACCTCTTCCGTTATCTCTCGGATCACGGGATCCCCACCCACCAGGTGGAGGTGATGGGCCCCCAGGATATCTTGGTAAAAAGCCTTTCCATGGTTCCCGTGGAAGTGGTGGTGCGCCAGGTGGCGGCCGGTTCTCTGGTGAAGCGCCTGGGCCTTCCTGCCGGCCAGGTCCTGCCTCGGCCTTTGGTGGAGTGGTACTACAAGCGGGATGATCTGGGGGATCCCCTTCTTGCGGAAGAGCATGTCCGCCTTTTGCATCTTCTCACCGACGAGGAGATGGCCCAGATCCGTTCCCTGGCCCTTGGCATCTTCCGCCTTCTTTCCCAGCGCTTTAAAGAAGCGAACCTTCTCCTGGTGGATATGAAGCTGGAGTTCGGCCGTCACCCCAAGGAAGGGTTCCTCCTGGCCGATGAAGTGTCCCCCGATACCTGCCGCCTCTGGGATGAGGAAACGGGATCTTCCCTGGATAAGGATCTCTTTCGCCAGGGGAAAGCCCCCATCGTACCTGCCTACAGGGAAGTCCTCCATCGCCTGGGTCTGGAGGAGTAGACCTTGGTGGAGACCCTGGCGGAAGAGCTCTTGCAGCGGCCCCTCAAACCTTTGGAAAGAGCCCTCTTGGAGGTGGTCTGGTCGGAGCACTGCAGTTACCGACAGAGCCGGGATCGGCTCCGCCTCTTCCCTACCCAGGGACCCCAAGTCCGGGTGGGCCCCGGAGAAGGGGCGGGAGCTGTGGCCTGGGAAGGGCCCCTTTCCCTGGCCTTTCGTTTGGAAAGCCACAACCACCCCAGCGCCTCCGCTCCCTGGGAAGGAGCCGCCACAGGGGCCGGAGGGATCCTTAGGGATCTGGTGAGCATCGGGGCCCGCCCCCTCTTTTTGGGCGCCGCCCTCTCTCTCCCGCCTTTTCCCTCCCCCCTTGAGGAAGGCATCCGGGAAGGACTCTCCCATTACGCCCGCCAGCTGAACCTCCCGGTTCCCCTCCTCACCGTTCAAAGGTCCAAAGCCTTTGCGGAAAAGCCCCTGGTGAACGTCCTGGCGGTGGGTGTCCGCCATGAGGAAAAGGCCCTTTCCGCCCGGGGCGCCTACCCCGGGGCCCGCCTTCTCCTGGTGGGAAAGGAGGTCGACGGCCTGGGGCTGGGGGCAGCGGCGGCCGCCTCGCGGGCGGGAGAGCCTTTTGCCGCTTCGGTCCCCTCCTCTGATCCCCTCCTGGGGCAACAGGTCCTGCGCTTGACCCTGGATCTGGGGGAAAGAGGCCTTCTCCTGGCCCTGCAGGATCTTGGGGCGGGAGGCCTTGGGGGAGCGGCATGGGAGCTGGCTCTGAAAAACGGGTGCGGCGTCTCATTGGACCTGGAGAAGGTCCCCGCCGTTCCCCAGGCCCGGGATCCTTTTTCCCTCCTTCTGGCGGAAACCCAGGAACGGATGCTCTATGCCGTGGCTCCGGAAATAAGGGAGGACGTTTTGGATCTGGCGCGGCAGGCGGGGCTGCCGGCCGCCGATGTGGGAGCCTTCACTTCCGATCCCATCTTTCTGGCGCTTTGGGAAGGCGAAGCCCTAGCCGCCCTCGCCCTTCCCCCCTTGCGGGAGGGGCCGCCGCCCCGGCTCTGGCCGGCCTGCGAAGAAACGATCGCTCTTTCCCGGAGGGAGCGGACTTTCTTCTTTTCCCCCCACCCCTTCACCATAGGGGAAACCGGGGGAGCCGCCCTTTTGGTGCAAGGAGAACATCACCTGAAAAGGGAGCCCTTGGGGGAAACGTTCTTTCTCCTGGTGACGGCGGCCCTTTCCCTGGCCCTGGGCGGCTTTGCGCCCTGGGGCATCAGCAATAGCCTCAATCTGGGGGACATGGAGGAGGGCTCCACGCAAAGGGCTTTCCTCTCTGTGACGGAGGGGATCGCCCGGGGGGGCCGCCTCCTGGGCCTCCCGGTGGTGAGCGGAAACG
>JASBVX010000049.1 GCA_029960865.1 Bacillota bacterium
TCACCACCCGGATGGTGTAAGGGAATTCCTCTTCGCTGGGAATCATGGGCAAAAGGGCCCGCTCCGCCAAGGCTCCATGGCCGATCTCCCGCCGCCCCGGGGAGCGCATCGGTTTCACTTCCCCGGTGCTGTATGGCGGGAAGTTGTAGTGGTGCATATACCGCCGAAAGGGTTCATCCCCGAGGCTATCGATCAGTTGCCGGTCCGAGGCGGCCCCCAAAGTGGCCACCGAAAGGACCTGGGTCTCCCCCCGGGTGAAAAGTCCCGAACCATGGGCCCGGGGGAGAAAGCCGGCATCGCACCAGATGGGGCGGATATCCTTGGGCCCCCGCCCATCGGCGCGGAGACCCCGTTCCAGGATGAGGCGCCGCATCACGTCCCGCTCCACATCGTGGAGGACTTGGCCGATGGCCTTCTCCTGCTGGGGATATGTCTCCGAAAACCGTTCCAGGGCTTCTTTCTTCACCTGGTCCCGGAGGCTTTCCCGCTCCTCTTTCGTCCCGGCCAGGAGGGCCGCTTCCAGCCGCTCCTGGGCCCAAAGGCCCACCTCCTGCACCAAGCCTTCATCCAGCTGAGGGGGCGTGAAGCTCATCTTGGGCTTTCCCACTTGAGCCACGATGGTCTCCTGCCACGCGCAAAGCTCCTTGATGACCTCATGGCCCTTCTGGAGCGCTTCCAGGATGGTCTCTTCCGGGACCTCATCGGCCCCTGCCTCCACCATGATGATGGCATCCTTGGTACCGGCCACCGCCAGCTCCAGCCGGCTCTGGGCCAGCTGGGCCTCCGTGGGATTCACCACCAGCTCTCCGTCCACCAGACCCATCATCACCGCCCCCACCGGCCCTCCGAAGGGGATGTCGGAGATGCTGAGGGCGACCGAAGCCCCGATGATGCTGGCGATATCGGGCCCGTTGTCCGGATCGAAACTGAGGACTGTCGCCACCACCTGGACGTCGTGAAAAAAACCTTTGGGGAAAAGGGGCCGGATGGGCCGGTCGATCAGGCGGGCGTTCAGCACGGCCCGCTCCGATGGCCGCCCTTCCCTTCTGAAAAAGCTTCCCGGGATGCGCCCCGCCGCATACTGGCGCTCCTCGTAATCCACCCGCAGCGGGAAAAAGTCCACATCCTCCCGCGGCTCCCTGGTGGCCGTTGCCGTCACCAACACCGTCGTATCCCCGTACCTCACCAGCACGGCCCCATTGGCCTGTCCCGCCAGGGCACCGTGTTCGATCTGCAGGGGCCGTCCTGCCACTTCCGTGCGGAAAACGTGGGCCTTCACCGGGCTCCCCCTCTCATCGGCTGCGGAGCCCCAGGCGTTCCGTCACCGCCTGATAACGCTGGCGATCGTGGGCCCGCAGGTAGTTGAGGAGCCTGCGCCGTTGCCCCACCATCTTGAAAAGGCCCCGTCGGGAATGATGGTCCTTAGGATGGCGCTGCAAATGCTCCGTCAGCATCTGGATTCTCTCCGTCAAAAGGGCGATCTGCACGTCCGGGGATCCCGTATCCTTTTCATGCACCCGGAAATTCTCGATGATGTTCTGCTTGCGTTCCTCGTCCAGTCCCACCCTGCATCCTCCTTCGTTCTCCTTCCGACCTCCATCCCCGCAGCCGCCGGAGGAAGCGCACTGCCGAGAAAAAGGTGGCACAACCCTTATTGTAACAAACGGCCCTGATAGACGCGAAGGACTTGGTTCACATCTTCCAGCATGGCCTCTTTCAAAAGATCCCAACCGGGAAATGCTTCCTGGTCCCGCAAGCGGGCAAAGAAGCCTACCTGAATCTCCTGGCCGTAGAGGTCCCCGCTCCATCCCACCACATAGACTTCCAGGCGTCGGGGATCGTCCCCCGCCACCATGGGCCGGGCTCCCAGGCTGATGGCCGCCGGCCAGGAACGCCCCTCCAGGGTGGCCCAGCCGGCATACACCCCGGCGGGCGGGAGAGCCCTTTGCCCGTCCACGGCCAGGTTGGCGGTGGGAAAGCCCAGCTCCCGGCCTCGGCCCTCCCCCGACTGCACCCGGGCCCAAAGGGAAAAAGGCCGTCCCAGGAGCCGTTCCACTTCCTCCAATTCCCCCTGGGCCAGGAGCCTGCGGATGCGGCTGGAGGATACCGGTTCGCCCCCTTCCACGACAGGGGGCACCACCGTCACCTCCAGCCCGCAGACCGAAAGGCCTTCCTTTTGCAAATAAGCGGCGTTTCCCCCGGCCCCTTTGCCGAAGGTGAAGTTGTACCCCACATAGACCCGGCGGAGCCGGCCCTTGCGGCAGAGCTCCTCTTTTAAGAAGGTCTCCGCCGGTGTCGCCGCCAGCTCAGGAGTGAAAGGCAGGATCACCACTCCGTCCACCCCCATCTCCTCCAGCCAGTGGAGCCGCTCTAGGCCGGGGGTCAGGAGGGGAGGCACCTCTCCCCTCAACACCGCCAGGGGGTGGGGGTCAAACGTCACCACCCAACCCATGGCACCTCCTTCCCGGGCACCCCGGAGAAGGCTCTGCAAAATGGCCTGGTGGCCCCGATGCACCCCATCAAAGGTGCCAAGGGCGGCAAAGCACCGTTCCTCCACCCCCTCCGGCCATCCGCGCCAGACCTTCACCCTTCTTCACCTCCCAACCACAGCAGCCGGCGCCCCTTCCCGCCCGTTTCCACCACCGCCACCAGTTCCCCCTCCGAGAAAAGGGCAGCCTCGGAAATACCTTTCAGGGACCGGGGCCAGGCCCCTTGACGCAGCTCCCGCTTCTCCGGCGGCGACAGAGCCAGGTGGGGCCACCCTGAAGGTAAAAGTCGCTCCGGCTGCAAAAGAGGCAGTCTTCCTTCCCCGGCCAGGGTCACCACATCCTCCCACGGATACGCTTCTTCCAGGGTAAAGGATCCTACCCGGGAGCGCAGAAGGGCCGACACATGGCCCGCCGAGCCGGCAGCCCGGGCTAGATCCACCGCCAGCTGGCGCACGTAGGTCCCATGGGAGGCCTCCAGGTAAAAGGTGGCAGCCGCTTCTTCCTGCGAGAACCTCACCATCTCCAGCCGGTGCACCGTAACCCGCCGCTCCTCCAAAGGAAGCTCCTTTCCCTGGCGGGCCCATTGATAACGGGGCCTCCCCTTGCGCTTCACCGCGGAATAGGATGGGATCCTCTGGGAGATTGCCCCGTGGAAAGCGGGCAGAACCTCCCGCACCCTCTCTGCGGAGGGAGGAGCCGACGACCGCGCTGCCTCCCCTTCCTGATCGCCGGTATCGGTCTCCACCCCGAAGGCCACCTCGAAAAGATAAGCCTTGTCGGCCTCCAGGAGGTAGCGGGAAAGGCGGGTGGCGCTCCCCACCAAGAGCACCAGAAGGCCGGCCGCCGCCGGATCCAGGGTTCCGCCATGGCCAACCTTTTGCCCCGGAAAAAGACGCCGGGCCCTTTCCACCAGATCGTGGGACGTGGGTCCCGGGGCCTTGAAGAGAAGGAGTAGACCTCCTTTCAAGATTTCACCTCCGCCAGAAGGCGCAGGGCCTCCGCCAAGAGCTTGCGGCTGCCTTCTTCCAGAGTCCCCTGCCATGTCAGCCCTGCCGCCCGAGGATGGCCCCCGCCCCCAAAGAGGGAGGCCAGCTCCGCCACGTTCAAAAGGCCCCTGGAACGAAGGCTCACCCGCCACAGGCCCGGCGCCTCCTCCCGGAAGAAAAAGGCTCCCTCCACTCCCTCCAGGCGCCTCAGTTCCTGGGCGATGCCTTCCCCTTCCGCCGCATCCACCCCCAGCTCTTGGAAATCTTCCTGGGAGAGGTAGGACCAAACCAAACGCCCCTCCCCCTCCCGCTGGAGGCGGCCGATGGCCCTGCCCCACAGGCGAAGGCCCGCTTCGGAGCGGCTCCCAAAGACTTCCTCGGCCACTTCCGCCGGGCGCACCCCCATCTCCAAAAGATGGGCCGCGATGCGATGGGCCCAGGGGGTGGTGTTGGAAAAGCTGAAGGATCCCGTATCGGTCAGGATGGCCACGTAGAGATTCTTGGCCATGGCCCCATCCAGAGGCACTTCCAGATCCGTGAGCAGGCGGTAGACCAGCTCCCCCGTGGCCGAAGCTGCCGGGTCTACCACGTTGATATGGCCAAAAAGGGTATTGGAGCTGTGGTGATCCACATTCACCACCCTCTTGGCTCCCTCCAGCCAGGGAAGGGCCATCCCCGTCCGCTCCTTGTCGGCGCAATCCAGGGCAAGAGCCAAAGAAAAGGTCTCGGGCTCCCCTTGGGGGGCTCGGATGAGGTCCGCCCCCGGCAAGCCCTGAAGGTAAGGGGGAACCGGATCCTGGCTCACGATCTTAACGGCCTTTCCCATGCGCAAAAGGGCCAGGGCCATGGCCAGATTGGAGCCGACGCTGTCCCCATCGGGCCTCCGGTGAAGGAAGAGGACCACATCCCCGGCCTCCCGGATGGCCTCCAAGGCCTTCTCCCAGGCCGTCATGGATGGGGGTCCTCTTCTTTCTCGCCGGAGCTTTCTTCTTCACGAATCTCTTTAAGGATCTGGGAAATCCGCAGCCCGTGCTGGATGGAATCGTCCAGGTAGAAGGCAATCTCAGGGGTCATGTAGAGCTCCAGAGCCTTCCCCAGCTGGGAGCGGATGAACCCCTTGGCCCGCTCCAGGCCCGCCATCAATGCCTCGCCGTCGCCGCCGGGAAGGGGGCTGACGTAAATGCGGGCATAGCGCAGGTCGCTGGACACCTCCACCCGGGTGACGCTGGCCCACTGGAGGCGAGGATCCTTGCTCCTCCGGGCCAGGATCTCCCCCATTTCCTCCTTGATGCGCTCCGCGACCCTCTTGGCTCTCTCCTGGCTCACACCATCACATCCCGCATCTCATAACACTCGATGAGGTCGCCTTCCTTGAAGTCATGGAACTTCTCCAGGCTGATGCCGCACTCGAACCCTTCCGCCACTTCCCGCACATCGTCTTTGAAGCGGCGCAACGATGCCATGGCCCCCTCGTGGATGATGACGCCCTGGCGCACCACCCGCACCGGGGCCCGCCGCACCATTTTCCCCGACTGGACATAGCATCCTGCCGCCACCTGTCCCCCCGGGAGCCGGAACACCTGGCGCACCTCGGCGAGGCCCAGGACCACTTCTTCTTTCTCCGGGACCAGAAGGCCCCTCAGGGACTTTTCCACTTCATCCAAAAGCTCGTAGATCACCCGGTAGGTCTTGATCTCCACCCCCGAGCGCTCCGCCTCCTGGCGCGCCGACGTTTCCGGGCGAACGTTGAACCCCAGGATGACCGCCCCCGCCACCTCCGCCAGGCGGACATCGGAAAGGTTGATCCCCCCGATCCCGCCGTGGACGATGGCCACCCCCACATCTTCCTCTTTGAGCTGGCGCAAAGCCTGCTGCAAAGCTTCCAGGGACCCCTGGGTATCGGCTTTGAGGATCAGAGCCAGCTCCTTCTTCCCCTCCTGGGTCTGGCGATGGAATTCCGCCAGGCTGGCCCCCCTCTTTTGCTGGGCCGCTCCTTCCTCCGCCGCCCTTTCCGCCGCTGCCCGGGCTTCCTTCTCCGACGCCTTCACCTGGAACACGTCCCCGGCTTCCGGCGCTTCGTTGAAACCCAGGATCTCCACCGGCGTGGAGGGGCCGGCCTTCTTGAGGCTACGCCCCCGGTCGTCCATCATGGAGCGGACTTTCCCCCAGGTTTTCCCCGCCACGAAGGCATCCCCCACCTTGAGGGTCCCCGTCTGGACCAGCACCGTCGCCACGGGGCCCCGGGACCGGTCCAGTTGCGCTTCGATGACGGTCCCCACCGCCCGGCGCTGGGGATCGGCCTTGAGCTCCAAAAGTTCCGCCACCAAAAGGATCATTTCCAGAAGATCGCTGATGCCTTCTCCCTTCTTGGCGGACACCGGCACCACCACCGTATCGCCGCCCCACTCCTCCGGCACCAGACCCTGCTCCGCCAACTGCCGCTTCACCCGATCGGGGTTGGCTCCTTCCCGGTCCATCTTGGTGAGGGCCACCACGATGGGCACATCGGCGCTCTTGGCATGCTGAATGGCCTCGATGGTCTGGGGCATGACCCCATCCTCGGCCGCCACCACCAGGACGGCCACATCGGTCACCTGGGCCCCCCGGGCCCGCATGGCGGCAAAAGCCTCATGGCCCGGGGTATCCAGGAAGACGATCCGCTGCCCTTCCCAGTCCACCGTGCTGGCACCGATCTTCTGCGTGATGCCTCCCGCTTCCCCTTGAGCCACCCGGGTACGGCGGATGGCATCCAAAAGGGTCGTCTTCCCGTGATCCACATGGCCCAAGACGGCCACCACCGGCCCCCGGGGCACCACCCTTTGGGGATCATCCCCCGCCAGGAGGGGTCGGGCCCCTTTCTTGACCAGTTTGCGGGAGGATTCTTCCGCGTTCACCACCTGGATCCCCATGGACTCCAGGACGTCCCGGGCCTGCGGGAAATCGATGGTCTGGTTGATGGCGGCCATCACACCTTTCTGGATGAGCCGCCGGATGAGATCGGTGGGATTTACGCCCAGCTGGCGGGCCAACTCCCCCACCGTCAGCGGCCCTTGCCACGTAAAGGTGCGGCCTGGAACGACGGACGGGCTAGGGGCAGCCCCGTTGACCGCCTCGCGGGAAGGCATCTCCCTTTGGGGCGGTCGGCCCTTCTCCTTGGCCGCGGGAGCGGCCACCGGCTGAGCCGGGGCGCCCCCGGCCGGAACTTCTTCTTTCTGTTCCGCTTCTTTCGTTTCCGGTCCCTGCACCAGCCGGCGGAGCCTGGCCGCCACCTGGTCGTTGACGGTAGCCATGTGGTTGTTCAGGGTGATGTTCATCTCCTCCTGCAATATGGCGAGCAGTTTCTTGCTGGTCACCCCCAGCTCCCGGGCCAGCTCGTACACACGGATTCCCTTCGTCATGCTCTATCCCCTCCACTTCTTGCAATCCCCGGGCCAGATGCGGCTCCATCACCAAAACGGCCGCCCGGGGAGCCGTACCCAAAATCTGGCCCAGTTCCAGCGCAGTCAGGGGAACCTGCGCCACGGGAATTCCCTTTTCTTCGGCCAGGCGGCGGCCTTTGCGCCGCAAGGCCTGGCCCGCATCCCGGCTGAAAAGCAAGAGGGCCCCTTTGCCCTGGTGCAGATGTTTCCAGATGGCCTCCTGCCCCGCCACCAGCCCTCCTGCCTTTCGGGCCAGCCCCAAAAGCCCCTGCCAGGAAGGCCTCTTCACCTGGAAGACCCTGCCTGAGCCTCAGGGAAAAGCGTTTGCCAGGCTTCCCGGAGGCGTTCCTTATCCTCCGGGCTCAAGGGGGCCCGGAGGGCCCGTTCCAGGCGGCCCCGGCGCAGGACTGTCTCCAGACAATCATACGAGCAAACATAGGCTCCCCGCCCATTTTTCCGGCCGGTGGGATCCAGCTCCACCGTCCCCTCCGGGGTGCGGACGATCCGCACCAAGGCCCGCTTATCCCCCTCCACCTCGCAGCCCACGCAGGTACGCACCGGCTTCTTCTTTTTCAAAGGCTGCCCGCCTCCTCCGCCGCCACCTGGGATTCGCTCCGGATATCCACCCTCCACCCCGTCAGCTTGGCGGCCAAGCGGGCATTCTGGCCCGCTTTCCCGATGGCCAGGCTCAGCTGGTAATCGGGCACCACGATGCGGGCTGTCTTGGAGGCGGGATCCAGGATCACGGAGCCCACCTTGGCAGGGCGGAGAGCATTGGCCACAAAGACCTCCGGGTCGGGAGACCACTCGATGACGTCGATCTTCTCGCCCCCCAGCTCCTCCACGATGTGGCTGATCCGCATGTGCTTGGGCCCTACGCAGGCCCCCACCGGATCGATATGGGGATCCTTCGCCCACACGGCCACCTTGGAGCGGGAACCGGCCTCCCGGGCCACCGCCTTGATCTCCACCACGCCCTGCTGGATCTCAGGGACTTCCAGTTCGAAGAGGCGTTTCAAAAGCCCGGGGTGGGAGCGGGAAGCCAGGATCTGAGGGCCCCGGGTGGACATCTTCACCTCCACCAGGTACACCTTCACCCGCTGTCCCTGCTTGAGGTTCTCCCCCGGCACCTGCTCCGTAGGAGGGAGGATCGCCTCGCTCTTCCCCAGATCCACAAAAATGTTCCGCCCCTGGATCCGGGCCACCAGCCCCGTCACGATGTCCCCTTCCCGCTGGGCATACTCTTCGAAGACCATGTGGCGCTCCGCTTCCCGCAGCTTTTGCATCACCACCTGCTTTGCCGTCTGGGCGGCGATCCGCCCCAGGCCGGCCACTTCCACCGGGATCTCCACCACATCCCCCACCTGGGCCCCGGGCATGGCGGCCCGGGTCTCCTCCACCCCGATCTGGGTCTCGGGATCTGCCACCTCCCAGACCACC
>JASBVX010000050.1 GCA_029960865.1 Bacillota bacterium
GTCTGAACCTGAAGACTCCTGATGACGTCCTTTCCACCGACATCTACGCCGGCGGCGAGAGGCGCCTCACCCTGCAGGTGGAAAACACCGGCTCGGCTCCCTTGCAGCGGGTCCGCCTCTCCTCCCAGACTCCCGTGGGCTGGTCGGTCACCTTTGACCCCGACATCATCGATGCCCTGGCCCCTGGCGAAACCCGGGACGTCACCGCCACCATCCGGGCCAGCGAAAAGGCCATCACCGGGGATTACGTGGTGGCCATGACGGCCAGCACTCCGGAAACGGAAAGTAGCGCCGCCTTTAGGGTCACCGTTAAGACCCGCCTCATCTGGGGCGTGGTAGCGGTGGGGATCATCCTCCTGGTGGCGGCTGGCCTCTCCTGGCTCATTCAGAAATACGGGAGGCGCTAGAGGTGGCACCGGTCATCCACTTGGAAAACCTCAGCAAAAGCTTTGGGCCCCTGAAGGCGGTGCAGGACCTCAGCCTCACCATCGAGGAAGGGGAGATCTTCGGCCTTCTGGGCCCCAACGGGGCCGGGAAGACCACCACCATCCTCATGATCTTAGGATTGGTGGAACCCACCTCGGGAAAAGCCTGGGTGGCCGGCTTCGATGCCACCCGGGAGGCCCAGAAGGTGAAGGAGGTCGTCGGGTACCTCCCCGACCAGGTGGGCTTCTACAGCGACATGACAGGCCTGGAGAACCTGAAGCTCACCGGTCGCCTGAACGGCCTTACGGAGGGGGAAGCGGAAAAGGAAGCCCTTTTGCTCCTCCAGCGGGTAGGTCTTCAGGAAGCGGCCCTCAAGCCTGCCGGCACCTATTCCAGGGGCATGCGCCAGCGCCTGGGCCTGGCCGACACCCTCATCAAAAGGCCGAAGATCATCATCCTGGATGAGCCCACCTTGGGGATCGACCCGGAAGGGGTGCGGGAGTTTCTCGCCCTCATCCGGGAGCTCAGCCGCGAAGAAAAGCTGACGGTCCTCCTCTCCTCCCACCACCTTCATCAGGTGCAGGCCATCTGCGACCGGGTGGGGATCTTCGTCAAGGGGAGGCTGGTGGCCCAGGGCACCGTGGCGGAACTTTCCCGGGAGATCCTGGGGGAAGACGCCTACTCCCTGACCATCGCGGGAGAACCTCTCTCAGAAGCCATCCTCCAGGCCATCGCCCAGATCCCAGGGGTCACCGGCCTTCGCAGGGAAGACGGCACCCTCACCGTCACCGCCCGGGAAGATGTGGCCCCGGCCCTGGCCCGCACCCTCATCGAAAAGGGCTTCCGCCTCGAAAGGCTGGAGCCCCAGCACTACGGCCTCGATGAGATCTATCACCGCTACTTTGAAGGAGGGGTTTGACATGCGCCGCTCCCTGGCGGTCCTCTTCCAAAAAGAAGTGGCCGACTACCTCCACTCCTGGCGATTCCCCATCCTCATGGGGCTCATCGCCCTCACGGCCATCGCCTCCATGTACACCGCCAGCCAGGCCATCCAGGAGGCCGTCAATCGGGCCGATCAGCCCCTGGGGGCGGGCTACCTCTTCCTCTACCTCTTCACCACCTCCGACGGCCGCCTGCCCTCCTTTCTCGCCTTCGTGGGCTTTTTGGCCCCCCTTCTCGGCATCGGCATGACCTTTGACGCCATCTCCAGCGAGGAAAACCGCAATACCCTCATCCGGCTCCTCTCCCAGCCCATCTACCGGGACGACATCATCCTCAGCAAATGGCTGGCCGCCCTGGCGGTGGTGACCGTCTCTTTCCTGGCCTTGGGCTTTTTCGTCATCGGTGGAGGGATCCTGGCCTTCGGCATCCTCCCCAGCCTGGAGGAAGTGGCCCGCATGCTCACCTTCCTCCTCTTGACGGCCGTCTACGTGGCCGTGTGGCAGAGCCTGGCCCTCCTCTTCTCCCTTCGCTTCAAGTCAGGGGCCACCAGCCTTCTGGCGGGCCTCGCCGCCTGGCTCTTCTTCATGCTCTTCTACCCCATGATCGTCAACGTGGTGGCCCCCATCACCGGCCAGGGATCGGTGGCCAAAGTTTTGGGGGAGATCAGCCGCCACCTCTGGCTGAGCCGCCTCTCCCCCGTCTTCCTCTACCAGGAAGCCACCGAAACCCTTCTCTCCCCCGATGTCCGAAGCCTCATGCCCATCACCTTGGAGCAGGCCTACGGAGCCCTCCCCACGCCCATTTCCTTCGGCCAGAGCCTCCTCCTGGTCTGGCCCCAGGTGGTGACCCTTTTGGCCATGAGCGCCGTCCTCTTCGCCCTCTCCTTCGTCCTCTTCATGCGCCAGGACATCCAGAGCCGTTAGGAACGGGCTTCGTTCTCGAGAAGCTTTCGCACCTTCTCCGGGGAATCGAGGGCCAGGGCTTCTTCCGCAAGAGCCCTGGCCTCGTCCCCCGTCCAGAGGGAGAGGGCCCGCTTCACCGCCGGGATCTTTTGGGGCGCCATGCTCCACTCATCGAGGCCTAGCCCCAAGAGAAGGGGCGCCGCCAGAACCTCTCCCGCCAGCTCTCCGCACACCCCCACCCAGCGGCCCTTCTTATGGGCCCCCTCGATGGTCATCCCGATGAGCCTCAGGACCGCCGGATGGTAGGGATCGTAGAGGGAGGAGACCCAGGTGCTTCCCCGGTCCACCGCCAGGGTGTACTGGGTGAGATCGTTGGTGCCGATGGAAAAGAAGTCCACATGGTCTGCCAGCTCTTCCGCCAGAAGAGCCGCCGCCGGCGTCTCCACCATCATGCCCACCTCCAGCCGCAAGGGCCTTTCCTCCCCCAGCTCCCCCAGCACCTCATCCACCATGGCCCGGCCCGCCAAGACCTCCTCCCCGCTCACCACCATGGGAAACATGATGCCCACGGAGAGGCCCTTCCCCGCCCGCAAAAGGGCCCTCAGCTGGGTGCGGAAAAGGTCCCTTTCTTTGAGGGAAACCCTGAGGCCCCGGTAACCTAAAAAGGGGTTCTCTTCCTGGGGAAATTCCACATAGGAAAGAGGTTTATCCCCTCCCGCATCCAAAGTGCGAAAGATCACCCGGTGGGGAGCCATGGCCTCCAGCACCTCCCGGTAGGCCGCCCGCTGCTCTTCTTCCGAAGGAGGCCGATCCCTTTCCATGAAGAGAAACTCCGTGCGGAAAAGGCCCACCCCTTCCGCCCCCAGCTCCTTTGCCCTTGGAGCCTCGGCAGGATGGGCCAGATTGGCCGCCACCTCCACCCGCTTCCCATCCCGGGTGCGGGAGGGAGCGGCCGCTGCCCTCAAAAGGGCCTCCTCCCTTTCCTTCCCTTTCCCCTCTTTCTTCTCTTCCTTTTCGCCTTCCAAAAGGGCTTTCTCGGAGACGCCCGCCGTCACCTGGCCCAGGTCCGCCTCCACATGGACCCTTTCCCCTTCTTGAAGCCCCTCCAGGGCTTCCCCCAGGCCCCCCACCGCAGGGATCCCCAGGCTCTGGAGCAGGATGGCCACATGGGCCGTGGCATTTCCCTCTTTCCAGAGGACCGCCTTCACCTCTCCCGCCTTCCAGGACGCCACCTGGGAAGCAAGAAGGTTCCGGGCTGCCACCACCTTCCCCGAAAGATCCCTCTCTTTTTGGGAGACCTTTCCCGAAAGGGCCAAGAGGAGCTTTTCCCCCAGCTCCTCCACATCCCGGGCCCGCTCCCGGAAATAAGGATCCTCCAGCCCGGAAAAAACCTCCTTGAAATGCCCGGTCACGCCCTCGATGGCCTCCCGGGGGCTCTTTCCCTCCCGGACCTTTTCCTCCATGGCCCCCCGGAAAGAAGGATCTTTCAGGATCTCCAGGTAAGCCTGCAAAAGTTCTTTCCCCGCCCCCTGGGCTTCCCTTTCTTTCGCGGAAAGATCCTCTTCCACCCGGGAAAAAGCCAGGGCCAAAGCCTCCAGGGGATTTCCCGAGGTGACCTCCCCCTGGTCCTTCTCCTCCCTTTCCCGGTCCAGCCAGAGGACCTCCCCGAAAGCTTCCCCCGGGGAAAGGGAAAGGCCTTTCAGCACCCTTTCCGTCATGATGGGGCCTCCCCTTTGATGAGGGGTTTCAAACGGGCTACCGCCTCTTTCTCATCAGGGCCTTCCGCCTCCAGGATGACCGTCTCCCCCGGCCGGGCCGCCAGGCTCATGACCTCCAAAATGCTCTTGGCATCGGCCCCTCTTTCCCCCCGGTAAAGGCGCAGGCGGCTCTCAAAGCGGGCCGCCTCCTGCACCAGCTGGGCCGCCGGCCGGGCATGGAGGCCGTGGGGTCCCCCCACCCGCACTTCCTCTCGGATCAATTCAAACCTCCTCCCGCCACGCCTCCATGGCCTTCACATAGCGGCCATAGCCATCGATGAGCTCCGCTTTTTCCTTTTGCGAAAGGGTGCGCTCCTCCGCCAGCACCTGGGCCACCTTCTCCGCCATCCCCCGCCCCTGATCCTGGCTGAAAAGGGCCATAGGGAAGCGGCGGGCCAGGACATCTTCCACCGTAAAGGCATCTTCTTTCTTAAGGCTAAAGCGGGTGACCGCCTCCGCCACCCTCTCTTCCGCCTCCCCTTCTTTGGGAAGAAAAGCCAGAACATCAGGGACTTCCCCGCCAAAGTGCCACACCAGCTTTTCCACCCACAAAAGGGGAAGATGGTGTTCTTTCCCCCAGAGCTCCTGATCGCCCTTCGCGGGAAGGCGGTCTCCCCCCGGGAGAGGAGCTCCCTGGAGGGGGGAGCGCCGGGTGGCGGGGAAGAGATCGCTGACGATATGGCGGGCCATGGCCTGATGGGCCGTCAGCTTTCCGCCTCCCACCGTCACCAGGCCCGAAGGGCTTTTGAAGAGCTGGTAATCCCTCGACACCGCATCGGCCGGGACCCCTTCTTTCGGAGCCACCAGGGGCCTCACCCCGGCCCAGGTGCTGACCACATCCCCCGGGCCCACGTTGGCTTCGGGAAACATCCGCCCCATGGCCTCCAGGACATAGGCCACCTCTTCCCCCGTGGCCCGAAGGGTCCGGAGATCTCCCTCGTAAGGGGTGTCGGTGGTCCCGGCGTAGGTGTAATCCAGGCGGGGAATGGCAAACATGATGCGCCCATCCTTTCCCCGCATCACCACCGCCTGGCGGAGGGGAAGCTTCTCATAAGGGACGGCCAGGTGGATCCCCTTGGCCAGGAGAAGGAGGGGCTCCGCCCCTTCCTCATCCAGGCGGCGCACCTCATCGGCCCAGGGTCCGGAGGCATTGAGGACCACCCCGGCCTTCACGGGGATCTTCTCCCCGCTCAAAGCGTCTTCCACCACCGCCCCCCGGATCTTCCCCTCCTCTTTGATGAAGCCCACCACCGGAGCCCGGTTCACCACCTTTGCGCCCCGCCTCCTGGCATCTTTCATCACGGTGACGGTGAGGCGGCCATCATCGGTGACGGCATCCATGTAAAGGCCGGCGCCCAAAAGATCCTGGGAGCGCAGAAGAGGTTCCTTCATCACCGCCTGTTTGGCCCCCAGCCGCCGATGGCGAAGGGTCCCCAGCTTTTTTCCCGCATAGCGGTCGTAAAGCCACATCCCCAGCCAGAGAAGGGGCAGGGGATCAGGATCGCCGCGGTAGACGGGGAAGAGAAACCAGAGGGGGCGCACCAGATGGGGCGCCCCCTCCAAAAGGGCCATCCGCTCCGAGACCGTCTCTTTCACCAGCCGGAACTGCCGGTCTTTCAGGTAGCGGATCCCTCCGTGGATGAGCTTGGTGGAGCGGCTGCTGGTGCCGGACGCATAGTCGTGGGCTTCCACCAGCGCCACCTTGAGGCCCCGGCCCGCCCCTTCCCGGGCGGTGGCCATGCCGGTGATGCCGCCCCCGATGATGAGAAGATCGAAGGTCTCTTCCGAAAGGGCCTTCAGGGCCTCCTCCCTGGATGTCATTCCCGGGCCCACCCCAGGGATCGCTCCACCGCCTTCTTCCAGCCGCCATAGAGCTCTTCCCGCTCTTCTTCTTTCATGGCCGGCTCAAAGGCCCGATCCCGCTGCCAGAGGGCTTCGATCTCTGCCGTATCCTTCCAGAAGCCCACCGCCAGCCCCGCCAGATAGGCCGCTCCCAGGGCGGTGGTCTCGTGGACTTTGGGGCGATCCACCCGGGTGCCTAGGATATCGGCCTGGAACTGCATGAGGAAATCGTTTTGCACCGCCCCGCCATCGACGCGGAGGGCATCCAGGGAAAGGCCCGCCTCTTCCTGCATCACATCCAGCACATCCCGGCTCTGGTAGGCGATGGCCTCCAGGGCAGCCCGGGCCAGATGGCTGCGGTTGGTTCCGCGGGTGAGGCCCAATAGGGCTCCGCGGGCGTAAGGATCCCAGTAGGGGGCCCACAGGCCCGTAAAGGCCGGCACCAGGTAGACGCCCCCCGTATCGGGAACTTCCCTGGCCAGCTTTTCGCTTTCCGCCGCATCTTGGAAAATCTTGAGCTCATCCCGCAGCCACTGGATGACCGCCCCGGCAATGAAGATGCTCCCCTCCAGGGCGTAGGTAACCTTGTCCCCCACCTGCCAGGCCACGGTGGTCAAAAGGCCCTTTTTGGACACCACCTTCTTCTCGCCTGTGTTGAGAAGGAGAAAGGCCCCCGTGCCATAGGTGTTCTTGGCCATCCCGGGGCGATAGCACGCCTGGCCGAAAAGGGCCGCCTGCTGATCTCCCGCCATCCCCGCCACAGGGATGGCCGCTCCCAAAAGCGCGGGATCGGTTTCCCCAAAGACGCCGCTGGAGGGAAGGATCTTGGGCAAAAGGGCCCGGGGAACCCCCATGATGCTAAGGAGCTCGTCGTCCCAGTCGGCCTTCTCCAGATCCATGAGGAGGGTGCGGGAGGCGTTGGAGGGATCGGTGGCATGGACCTTTCCCCCCGTCAGGCGAAAGAGAAGCCAGGTATCCACCGTGCCAAAGGCGATCTCCCCGGCCTCGGCCCTTTCCCGGAGGCCCTCCACATGGTCCAGGAGCCAGCGGATCTTGGTCCCGGAAAAGTAAGGGTCCAGGACCAGGCCGGTGCGCTCCCGGAAAAGCCCTTCATGGCCCTGATCTTTCAGCTCCTGACAAAAGGCTGCCGTCCGCCGATCCTGCCACACGATGGCGTTGTGGACCGGCTTTCCCGTGGCCTTCTCCCAGAGGATGGTGGTCTCCCGCTGGTTGGTGACCCCGATGGCGGCCACCTCTTCCCCTTTCACCCCGGCCTTTTGCAAAACGGCTTTGGCCACCTCAAGCTGGCTTTCCCAGATTTCCTCAGGATCATGTTCCACCCACCCCGGCTGGGGGTAAATCTGCCGAAATTCCTTGTTTTCTACCGCCACCACGTTTCCCTGGCGATCGAAAAGGATGGCCCGGGAACTGGTGGTACCCTGATCCAGGGCCAGTACGTAACGGCTCACGCCATCCCTCCTCATCCTTGGTTCAATCTTTCGGTATCTTGGGAAGATTCCGCGCCTCTTCCGCCGCCTTTTTCACCGCGGCTGCCCCCTGCCCCGTCCCTGCCACCACCGCCGCCATAACGGCTCCTTCCACAAAGGGGGCATCGGCCAGAAAAACCCTCTCCCTTTTCTCCGGATCCAATAGCTCCAGGGCCGTTTCCGCCGAAAGGTAGGCGCTCCCCAGATCCATGAGGACCACCGCCTCTTCCACATCCTCAAGGAGCTTCTCCAGGGCCTCTTTTACCCGGCCCCCATCGGTGCCAAGGCCCCCCCCGGCAGCGCCCGCCGCCACTTCGATGGAAAGGCCCTGGCCTCCCATCTGGGCCGCCAGGTCCCGCACCCCTTCTGCCAAGGAAAGGCTGTGGGAGACTAAAAGAAGGCCCGTCATCCGCCTTCCCCCAGCACCAGGGCCGCCTCGAAGAGAAGGGCGGTGCTCAAGGACCCAGGGTCCCGGTGGCCGGCGGAGCGCTCCCCCAGGTAGCTGGCCCGCCCTTTCCGCGCCACCAGGGGGATGGTCTCGTCGGAACCTCTTTTCGCCGCCTCGTGGGCGGCCTGCAACGCCTCCGGCCAGCTCTTCCCCTCCTGAAGGGCCTTTTCCATGGCCACCACCGCCGGCTGGAAGGCATCCACCATGGTCTTATCCCCCAGGACCGCCTTGCCCCGATCCTGGATCCCTGTCAGGGCCGCGGCAAAGGCCTGGGCCATGGCCTGGGGAGTGACCTCTTCCGCCCCTCCCAGGCTCTGGGAAGCCCGCAAAAAGGCGGTGCCGTAGAGGGGGCCGGCAGCCCCCCCTACGTGGGAGATGAGGGCCATGGCCACAGCTTTAAGGTAATCGCCCGGGGTGCCGTCGGCCGGAAGCTTTTCCAGGGCCGCCCTCATCCCCCGGTCCATGTTGGTGCCGTGGTCGGCATCGCCGATGGCCGCATCCAG